>CACWOG010000250.1 GCA_902762455.1 uncultured Bacteroidia bacterium
CTCCAAATGAACGCGGAGCAACTATTGGATATTTTGCAAAACATTCACGCACCATATCTGCGGTAATATTATCACCATATTTTTTATACAAATTGCGCAATGTTTCGTTGCGTTCACGATGATTTTTATTCTCTGGATCTTCCATAAGATTTGTGCCGGAATTATAAAACACCGACGCAAATGCGCATGCGCGTGCTGCATTATCCATATGCAAATTTTCACAACCTACATCATAACAATACATTAAGAAATACGTTTCACGCGTTTCCAAAAAATGTACAGATTCATCCCACGCGCGTTCAATTGGAATCGGCTTCGTTTTTTTGCTGACTTTTTTACCATCACTGGTCGTGGTGATACCAAACGCAATTGTCCAAACACCAAGGGAATCTTTATACGGCACACAATATTTACCAGTTTTATCTAATTCTACGCCTTCGTTCAGAATTATTTCCAACATAATATATGGCGTGATGGGCGCCAACATTTCTTTGTATTCGCCAAAGGTTAAATTTTTTTGAATTTGATTGCGTGAAATTGTATTGTTCAATTCGGTCCTAGATTCTTGCCGGTCGCGCGATTTTTCTTTGTTGCCACGCATTTCGTTGTCGAACTCAATGAAATTGAACTCAACATCGAAGTCACGCTCGGCCGACATGTTGTATGCCAGTACCTTGAAAGCCTCGGCTTCCTTCTGCTGAACTCGGCTCGAAATGGAGTACGACACCAGAAGCGAAACCATTATGGCTAGAATTGTCCTGTAGAGGAAAGTTCGTTTGCCCTTGAGCATACAATACAGCAAGTACGACCACATAAGCCACAGCAGGCAAGTCTGCACGATGACATTGTTGTCGTTGAACCAGCAAACCGTTGTGTATGCGGCAAGTATCAGCAAAACGAGCGGGAGTATCAGACGGATTTCAAGGAGTTTGTCGCAGATTTGTATTATTTTTCTGACGATGAAAATAGCTATGAAAATCACAGTTACCACTGCCACAAGCGCCATATAGCCATAGCCATCGGGACTGGAGAGGTTTGCAAAATTGAACGGAATCGATGAGTCGGCAACGATTTCAACAAGAAAATCGACCAGCAGCATCGAAAGCACCGACACTAAAACCGAGAATAATATGCTTGTCAATGTTTTGGTGAACCGTCTGTTTTCCAGTGCATTAAGATTTACATTGAAATGTCGGCAGAAAAATATGCACACCAGACCGACAATGACAACCTTCAGCAGCATATCGCCAAACGAAGCCTGCAAGGTTGATGTTGACAGCAATTCGGGCGAGAACATCTTCAGGTTGCTAAGGTCGTCGAAGAAGCCTACGGCAAGCAACGAGAACCTGACGGCAAGCATCACCAGCACGAATGCGACAACCCAAATCCACGACTTGGAGCTGTATTTCCGTGCCAAAGCTTCAAAAATGGAATATAGGAGCAAAAGTCCGATGAGCAGGAAGCAAATCCGCATTGCCTGCGGCAGAGAAAGCCTGTCCTGTATGTAGTTATCGTCGGTAATGCCGAAATAAATGTTCTTGTCGCTTGCTGGAAGTCGCACCGAAAGCGAATTGTCACTGCTGTCGGCAGAAACCACGACCTTTTTCGGCAGGTCGATGTCCTTGCCGTACGAAGTCACAAGCATGTCGTTCTCGTAGGAATATTCCTTGCGAATCTGGTAAAGTCCGACCACGGCGTTGTTGTCTTCGAGCTTCATACCGCAGAGGTAGAGTCCGTTGTCGAGTTTCACAAGCCTGTCGCCAAGCGACGACTTGAATTCCACAGGTACGGGAATGTCGTTGGTTGACCAGTGCTGCAAGCGTCCGCGTTCGTAGTGGAAAAATCCAATGCCCTTTTCGGAAAAGTCGCCGGCCAACGAATCGAAAAACTCGACATTCACGCTGTCGGATTTTGTGGAAGCGATTTTCAGAGCATCTTCGCTCTTTTCGTTTATGTACAGATATTTTTCCTGAAATAAGATTTCAAGGCTCTGCTTATCAACGAGTTCCTCGACATCGACAATGCCATCGCCGTGAGGCATAAACGCAAATACCGCCGCCACGACAGCAAGTATCGAGAGCAACGAAAAGTATAATATGCGTACTACCTTGGTTTTCATTTATTCGTGGTGATAAGGGTCGTTGTTGAGGATACTTAGTGCGCGGTAGAGTTGTTCTGCGAAGATTGCTCTCACTAGTTGGTGCGAGAATGTCATCCGCGACAGCGACAGCTTGTAGTTGGCGCGGGCGTACACATCTTCGGAAAATCCGTAGGGACCGCCGATTACGAACACGAGGTTTTTCAGTCCCGACAGCGACTGCTTCTCGATGAAGGCAGCAAACTCCTTCGACGACGGATTTTTCCCGTTTTCGTCGAGCAGAACGACAAAGTCTGATGGCGAAAGTTCATCGAGAATCTTCTCGCCTTCGAGTTTGTTCTGCACGGCAGTAGTCACGCTCTTCGCATTCTTGATGTCCTTTACCACTTTGAACTCGAAGTTCATATAGCGTTTTATGCGCTTGAAATATTCCTCAACCGCCTGGTTTATATAGTCCTTGTCGGTCTTGCCGACCACAAGCAAAGTAATGTTCATAATTACCAAATAAAAAGCGTGTAAAGATAGGTGAAAGTTTTGAAAGAAAGGATGAGATCGCAGATAAAAATTACAAATCTTAAATTATTCGTAATTAATTCTTGCTGAAAAGAAATAAAGTGTTATTTTTGCATCGTTTTCATATATGTTGAAAATAATGCAAAAATAATAAAACATGAATGTGGAGTTATTTAACAATCCATTGGATACCAATACTGTAACTCGTAAATCTTTACAGCGAAAGGGCATACCTCCTGATGTATGGATGAGCTTTGAGGTCGCTCAAACTAGCTATAAGGGACAATCTATGTTACTGCTAAGGCAGATTGTTGACCAGAGCTATACTCCAAAGCAACTGCGATATTTTTCCGATTGTCTGAGCAGAGAGTTCGGTATGCCTGTATCATTCGTGTTTGATTCAATGCCTTACTATTTGCGCGAGCGCCTGTTCGAAAAGAACATTTACTTCATAGTTAGCAACAAGTATGTCTTTTTGCCATCACTATTCATAAACTCAGCATCACAGGACACGAAGCCCCATACCGTATTGACTACGGCGGCACAGTACCTGTTGCTGTATCATTTGCAAAAGTCAAGCCTCGATGGTTTTGCGGCTCAGGACATTGCCGCGTGTACGCCATTGCAATAATATACTTGAACATATGAACAATCGTGCATATGTTATATGCAGAAGGCGCCACCATGAACAGTAAAGGAGTCGCGACCATGAACAAAAAGCAGAAGAAGCT
>CACWOG010000251.1 GCA_902762455.1 uncultured Bacteroidia bacterium
GTTTGATTTGGGAATGTGAATGTTTCGAGTATGCTGTATTTGTGTGCTAAAAAACATCGGAATTGTAATTTGTCGTCCGAAATAATTTTACTACTTTTGCGGCGCAAAAGGTTAAGGGAAGCGTGTGAGATTCACGCACAGTACCCGCTGCTGTATGTTCCTTTTATGGACTGCGCAACAAGTCACTGTAATCCTCACGGTTATGGGAAGGCGCACAGTTCGGAACGAGTCAGAAGACCTGCCTGTTGCAGTCAAAATTAATGGCTTTCGGGAGATAGAGCCTGACAAAAACACTTGTTTTCCCGTAACTATGCGTTTTGACAGTCAATGTTCTTTATTTATTAATTTTAAATTTTTAAGTTTATGAAGAAGACTGTACTAATGGTCGTTGCGCTTATGTGCGCTTTTTCTTGCTTTGCGCAAGTTGTTGATTTCGAGGAGTTGACTCTCGAACCTAATTCATCGTGGATTGGTGCCGATGGAACTGGACAATTCACAAGTTCTTACCTTACACTCTACAATGATTACAGTGCGGGTTCGTGGCAGGGCTTTGCTTATACAAATGGCACTGATGCGGAAACTAACTATTATACCAATCTTTCTAGTTGTGTAGGTCATGGTGCAGGTAACTCTGCTTATTATGTCACGGCATACATTGGTTTGGATTGGATGGGTGGTACGTACGACCCGATTCCTGTTGGGATGAAGATAAACACCACAAATTCTGGCAACTTTGCTCATCGCGGAGCTTATTTCTGCATGCCTGTGCTTTTGAAGAAATGGGTTGATTTGGAATATGCTTCAAATCATTTCTATTATAAGCTGAAAGCATCTGCTTACGCAAGCGGAACTTTGGTTGGTGAACAAGAAATTATGTTGGCTGACTTTACCGAAGGACATTCGTATATGATGGACGACTGGACATACGTTGACCTCTCATGGATTGAAAATGCCGATAGCTTGACATTCACTGCATTAAGCAACGATGCTGGTGAATATGGAATTAATACCCCTAACTATTTCTGCATGGACAACTTTGGCGCACAGGATCCTAATTATATTAATTATACCGATGTCGTTGATTTTGAAGAATTGACTCTCGAACCTAATACACACTGGTCCACTTCCGAAAGAACAGGTTCGTTCCAGAGTTCATATTTGACTTTGTATAGCCATTATGATGAAGATTATCCGGAATATCCATATTTGGAGGGTTTTGTTTATACTAATGAAACAGACGCTGACACTTATGCTCTTACTAACTATTCGGCTGCCGTTGGTCATGGAAATGAGAATTCGTCCAATTATGTAAACTGCTATATGGGATGGTACAATACTTCTGCTATAAAGATTGACACAGAGCATTCGGTTGATTTTACAAACCGTGGCGCTTATTTCTGCTTGCCGACATATGTTTCTAAGTATATTGGTGACGAAAATGGTTCTTTTGCAGAAAACCACTATTACTATTCGGTAAAGATTACTGCATTCGCAGGTGAAACCGAAGTTGCGAATCGCGAAATCGTAATGGCTGACTTCAGGGAAGATGCAAACTACAAAATGGACGAATGGACTTTCGTTGACCTTTCGTGGATTGCAAATGCAGACAGCTTGTACTTCGAGGCAGTTGGTAATGATACTGCTGGTGGCTTTGGTGTTAATACTCCCGCATACTTCTGCATGGACGATTTCGGCATTCAGGCTCCTGAAGTTTTCATCGGTCAAAGCATTGCCGAATCTCTTTCAATCGATGCATATTTCGATGCTGCAGGTATGCTCAACCTCAGCTGCGAAAGCCGCATAAATGATGTTTATGTTTACGATATGGCTGGTCGTCTTGTAAAGAATATCTCGGTAAACGACAATAATGTTTCAATGACTTTTGAAGGTGTAAACGGAATGTACATCATTTCTGCTCGCACAGAAAAGGGCATGGTTGCATGTAAAGTTATTAATAATAGGTAATGTTTGTACAGAAGATTTTTGGTGGCGGGCGAAAGTCCGCCACTCAAAAATTGAAATCTTGTGAGATATGAGAAATTTATTGGTTGTCGTATGCGTATTGCTTGCAGCCTCGGTTTATGCACAGAGTTTGTCAAATCCATTGGCAATGCACAAGGATTCGTCGGCATTTGTTGGCTGGGCGACTTCGGCAGAAATTGTCCGTGGTTATGTTAATATTTCGGATACCACATTTACATATACGCAATCTGGAACGACCTCAAATCATGCTTTTTTCGGATCCATCCCCAATTGCCTTGGCAAAGCAAATGGTCAATTCATTAGTCTTGGAGATGGAGGGTACATAACTCTTCAGTTCGATAGTCCTATTGTAAATGGCATTGGACACGACTTCGCTGTATTTGAAAATGCGTTGATTCCCAATACTATACCAAATCAAGATTCTATTGTATTCTTTGAACTTGCGTTTGTGGAAGTTAGCAGCAATGGCGAAGATTTTGTTCGTTTTCCTGCTATATCACATGTGCAAACCGATGTTCAGATGGGGAATGGAGACTATGACGACTGCCACCTGCTTAAAAATCTTGCAGGCATTTTCCCTGTTTTCTATGGCTGTCCTTTCGATTTGGAAGAACTTGCCAACGAACCTAACCTTGATGTAAACAATATTACTCATGTAAGGCTTGTTGATGTTGTGGGTTCGATTGACCCGCAGTATGGAACTTACGATTCCGAAGGAAATATAATCAACGATCCATTTCCGACACCATATCATACATGTGGTTTCGACCTTGATGCTGTGGGGGTTATTCATTCGCTGAATTCTGTTCAGGAAAATATTACTGTCGATGCAAATGCTTATCCGAATCCAGCATCAGGATTTGTAAACTTGTCGGCAGATAGGGATTTCTCGGTTGAAATATATAATTTGATGGGGCAGAAAGTGTTGTGCGATTCTGAAAAAAGCACTTTCTTTGCAATGGATATTTCCGAATTCGAGTCGGGAATATATTTTGTGGCTTTTGTGTTTGACGACTGTCGCATAGTAAAGAAGATTCAAGTTATGCAATGATAGGACAGATTTTACTCGTTCCCCGTCATTGCGGAAGGTATAATGAACCAACGATACCGGAGGTGAAGTTGTGTGAATTAACCTATCCGCAACGTTGCTTGCAACCTCGCGAAGCCTGCGAGCAATCTCCCTTGTGTACTGATGGGAGATTACGCATAAACAGGCTCACAAGCAACGTTCCTTATGCTGTTCGCTTTGTTTTGCGCAATGACGTAATGGGGATTATCTTCCTTTTGCTGTTTATATTGTCCTCTTCATTGGCTTTTTCTCAATCCGACACGGTTACTTTGCCCGATGTTGAAATTATC
>CACWOG010000252.1 GCA_902762455.1 uncultured Bacteroidia bacterium
AGTAGGACAAAGCAATGACCCACAGTATGTCCTTCTTACATTCACAACCAACAAAACCGCTGGTGGGGGCGCAGCAAACGACAGCCTTCTAATCGACGACATAGAATTCATATACAACCCAATCCGTCATGAATTCTCGGAAACGGCATGTGGCTCATTCACTTGGGACGGTTCTACATATAACGAATCAGGTGATTATGTAAAAACATACGAAGGTACACCTCGCGACAGTATCGTAACCTTGCATTTGACAATCACCGAAGCTCCTTCTCGCGAAGAAAATGCAACTGCATGCGACAGCTACACATGGTACGAACAAGAATACACCCAATCAGGAGATTTCTATCATACCATAGATAATGTAGAAGGCTGCGACAGCTTGATAACCTTGCATTTGACAATCAACAATTCGGTTACAAACGAAATTACCCAAACTGCCGAAGATTCATTCACATGGAATAATGAAACCTACACAGTAAGCGGTGATTACACACAGAATCTTACTACCATAAACGACTGCGACAGCATTGTAACTCTTCACCTCACAATCACAACAACAGGCATCAACGAAAGCGAAATTGCTGGAATCAATGTATATCCTAATCCTGCAAAGGACAGAATCAACATTGAAGGTGCAGAAATCAAATCGGTTAGCATTTGTGACATCGCAGGAAGGGAAATTGCAGAATACAAGAACAATGGAGAAAATACAATGAACATCTCTGCCGAAATGCTTGAATCGGGCAACTATATGCTAGTCATTAGGAAAAATGACGGAAGCACAGCAACACAAAGGCTTGTAATTGTAAAGTAAGTTCTTTTAAATTCATAGGAAATAAGGTTATCGTCACAGATAGCCTTATTTTTTTTGTAACTATACAAGTTGACTAAGTTTCGTCTATCGCATCAGACTCAACAGATAGACTTTTCGGTGTGGGGACATGTTTATCAAATTCCAAGCAAGTAAAGACGGAGATATAGGCACGGCTCTTTCATTTGACCGCCCCCTGAGCCTGTGGCTACTGAGCGAGTCGAAGTATCGAATGGTAAGGTTAATTCGCATTATATGCATTTCGTCACCTTGACTTCGACAAGCTCAGCTAGCGGATTTATTCAAATGCTAACTGTTTGTATCACAAGTAACAACACTTTTCAAATGAAAGAACCGTGCCGCCAAAATATGTAGTTGTGTCGGATTTGCAACCTTTAGCTCGCTGTCCCTAAGACAACAATCCGACAAGATTGAATATCAGCTTTTGTAATGCGGAAATAAACGACATTTACACCGACATTTTGGGTGACATTACTATTGCGTTATTTGTTGCTTTGTTCTATGATTTCCCAGTGACCGCCCTTGTCTCCGCCGATACGAACAATCAAATTCAATTCTTTCAGTTTTTTTACAGCACGTTCTATGGTAGGACGAGAAAAACCTGTGTTTTGAACCATAATGACTGCTGTTATTGTTGGATTATTCTTTATCAATCTTAATACTTTCTTTTCTTTATCCGATAAAAACAGATTTTCTCCATCATTTTCTCCATCATTTTCTCCATCATTTACAGGCTCACTTCATTTATTGTGTCATTTACAGGCTCATTTATCGGCTCAGATTTGTTATTACCCCAATTTACAGGCTCATTTATCGGCTCATTTACAGGGACATTTACAGGGACATTACTAATGCGTTATTTGTTGCTTTGTTCAATGATTTCCCAGTGTCCGTTTTTGTCTGCTCCATTCCATTGTATGAGTTTCCTCTCTTGCAGGTACGTCATATCTCGCTGAATAGTTTTTCTGTTTACGCTCAGTTTTTCTGAGAGATATTTTGTATTTACTGCGACATTTTGTGCGGCACATTTTTTTATTAATTCTATAATAATTTGTTGTCTTTCAGTTAGTTCTTCTGCGACATTTACTGCGACACCATCTGCGACATTTTGTGCGTCAATAGAGTTTTGTTTCTTCAAGTTCACGTTGTTCCTCTGGAACGTCACCAAGACACCTCCTTGTGCTGATTCAATGGTAGGTTTGGGCAAGCCTGCGGCAACAAAACCATCGCAGATTTTCTTCCAGCCTCGTCCCCACGACTCAATGAACCCAGCTTTATAGAAAGCAAATGCCAAATTCTTATTGCGAGGATAGGAGGCATGAACTTTCTCTATGTTTTCTGGAGTGATTTGGTTTGGGAGTTCTCCATCGTTCCATATTTCCACGTGATGATCCCAGACGCGCATTTGTATCTGCGGTCCAAAATAGTCCTTGTGACAGATGGCATTGTAGAGAATCTCTCGCAAAGCGTCTTCGGGAACCTCCAATGTTTCAATACGTTGTAATCCTTCATAATGTATAGGCATCGTGAGAAATTTATCTTTGAGCATCCTAACCACGCGGTCGGCCATCTGAATTATGCTGCCTTCTATCATCTCCTGCGAAACTAAGTCGGCTATATTGGAATGGAATCGTCCTATTTTGAATTCTGTGCCGGTAAAATAGCGACCGGGCTTTTTGCAGAACAGAAGCAGTGCAGCGTTCTTCAAGTGACCTTCATCGTCTACGAGATTCAAATTTTGTAGCACGGTAGCCGTAGGCGCGTTGGCTTCGGACGGGTCAATACGTCCTGCTTGAATACCTTTACGCAGGAAGAAATCGATAGCGTCGCGGTCAAGGTCGTCAACCGTGGCACGTTCATGCACCATATCGTCCCACGAGCGTCCCATTTTCTTCAGAACGAACTGCTGTAGAGATGTTCCGTTCAGTTCCTGCATTGTGCTGCCCGAGCGGTAATAGTATTTGCCTTTATAGCTGATGGGAACGTTGCTTGGCACTACTTCGATTTCCATGTAGTCCTTACCATCTCTGTTCAGTATGTTCACATCTGCCACTACACCCAATAGAGCAACAATCTTGTTGGGAATGTCTTCGGAAAGGCGATGAGCATTTTCCACCCCGCAGACGTTCCCTCTATCATCAATTCCAATATAAAGTTTACCGCCCTGAGCATTGGCAAAGCCACATATCCATTTAAGATATTCATCCTTCCAACTTTGCTTATATTCAATATTCTGTGACTCCATACCCGATGTTTTTATTCTTTAGGGGATTTGCAAAGGTAATATAAATTGGTTAGTTAATTATCAGAGTTGCTATTAATGTAAGCGCCGCTATAATTGCTGTTGCAATAGCCCATCGAACATTTTTTATTGCTTTCTCTGTTTGCTTTTTTGCTTCGTCAAGTACCAGTTCTTCATATTCCTTGAAGTTGTTATCGACAAGCATTTTAAGTTCTGGTTTTACTATTAT
>CACWOG010000253.1 GCA_902762455.1 uncultured Bacteroidia bacterium
CTTCAGGCAGCCAAGTTTCTCGTCGTTGCCCGATGGACCGCTACGCACCCAAAGGTCTGTGGTAGTCTGACACCGCGCCGGATATTCGTCAGATGCAATAGCCCATTGACTGCCACCCAAGAGCAGCAGGGAAAGAACTATAAGTACGGTGTTCGTCAGGATTTGCAATCCTGACGACTGAATATTAGGATTTATAATCCGTACATTCATACAATTTCGTTTCATATCAGCGCATTGCAAATGCTTATATTCCAGCGTGTCGGATTGTTGCTCTTGGCAACGAGCTGAAGGTTACAAATCCGACACAACCAACATTGCAAATCCGACACAACATTACACTTAAAAAATACGGCAGGCAATAATATCACCTGCCGCATTTGTCCTTCGCCCTAATTATTTAGCATACTTTGCCTTGAGAGCGTCCATGTCGGCCTTCTTGGCGTTCTTTGGGATTTCGGGCAACTTAGCGAGAGTCATCTCGTCGAGAGCCAATACCCAGTCGTCGGCTGAAGCAACCTGAACCTTAAGTCCGAAGTTAGCCATCATGTCCTTCTCGAAACCACCAACGGTCTTGCTGCCGCGGCATTCGTAGCTACCGGTCTTGGTTGCGATTTCGCTAACCTTTTCAGCACCTGTTAAACGCTTCTGTCCCTGGTACACGCGAAGTGTTCCACCAAATTCCTTCTTGAAGTTGTCGCAAAGGGTTGACACCAAAAGGCGTCCATCAACTTTAATTTCCATTTTTTAACAATTTAAATTATTAATATTAAATGATTATTTGAATTCATTAAAACGATATACCTATTTTTATTCAAGCACAATAAATTCCGTCCTTCTGTTTTCCGGAGCCATCGGGTCGTCGGCATTCTTAGGTTCCGACGAGCCTTTGCCAACTGCTTCGAGACGAGATGCGTCAATACCCTCGTGGTTTACAAGGAAATCAACTGCTGCCTGTGCGCGGTCTTCCGAAAGCTTCTGGTTTGCAGCAACATCGCCTTCTGCCGAGGTGTGACCTTCGAGGCGCAGACGGATTTCGGGGTGCTTCTGCATCACCTTTGCCAAGTCGTGCAACACGAACTTTGCGCTTTCCGACAAGTCGGCCTTGCCCTGTACAAATTCGGCTGCATTGTAGTTGCTTTCGATTTCCTCAATCTGCGTCAGGAAAACCGTATCCCTCACCACAACGGTGTCGGTAACAATCTTCTCCTGAACAACTACCTGCTGTTCCCTGCATCCGCGCATTGCAAGAATGACAATTACGGCAATTATGACTACTGCCAGAACAATCCACACCCACGCAGGAATACGCTTCTTTGGTGAAGGTGGAACATAGCCGTTGAGGTATTCGAGACGGAACGAGCCTTTCTTGCCGCCGCCATCTGCTTCCTCGAACTTTGCAACCTCGATGCCGTACTGTGCAGCGTGGCTTACAAGGCGGTCGAAACTGGGCTTGGTCCACATGCTTACCACAGCCACCTTGGTGCCGTCGCCCATAGTGAGCAGTTCGTCATCCTTCTGGAAAAATCCGTTCCAGTTGGCATCGGTGCCCTTGTCGCCAGCCTTTACGAAGTTAACCTTCACTCCGCTGTCGGGGTTCAACTCGTTGGGGAATGCCTTTTGAAGGTCTTCCATTGTGGCATGAGGATACATCACCATATAGGCGTTCATAATTCCCAGTGCCGTGCGGTTTTGCGCCTTACCATAGACGCGTACTTTATTTACCATAGATTTTTGTATTTTTTTTATTATAAATTGTATGTTTTAAATTTCTACTATGCAATAATGGAAATCCACGCCTTCGTAGGCATTGTGGTTCCATTGAATTGTGTATTCTTTTTCGAGGTCAAAGTCAGGATGAGTTTTAGCGCAGGTGGTTTCAGGCTGTTGCCAATGTCTTACGGTGCCGTGTTTTCCTTCCTCCATACTGAGCAAATAGTTGTTTGAAGTACTGCGAGTTGTGCCGAGATACTGTTTGTCGTTGGTGACGAACACAGCCAATCCGTTTTTCACAGCGGCAAAACGATTGCGCACCAATTCTACTCTACGCACATCCTTCCAGAAGTCGTACATACCAAGATCTTGTGCCCCTTGGTTTTTCAAAACATCAACCGGTTTTTCGAGATGTTCATTGAACCGAGTAAGCTGCTTACTATGTTTCTTGGTCTTATATTTCAATTCCACTGGCAGGAATTCATCACCTTTGCGCAGAAGAATATCCAGTTTCAGTTCGTTCTTCCAAATATAGTTATCAAGTTCTTCGAAAGGAACATAGTATTCCACATCTACATCGTCGTAGTGCCTAGTGCCAATAAGATGCAAAGCAAGGTGCATCTGTAAATCACGCTCGTTGAACAAAAGTTCTCCATTGGGGCTGTCAAGATACGACCTAATGTCTGCTTTCGCCTGTTCTAAAAGTGTCATATTTCTGTTTTTCCCAGTTTGACTTTCATTTAACTTTTAACATTCAATCGTCGCAAAACATTGCGCCGCTACAGTTAATAACACCATGTGTGTGACACTATGGAACGTATATACTCGTTGCTACCCTCGTTGATGTCATTGTCTTGCAGAACACTTCCTCCTCCACGAATAATAATATGATCTAGATGATAATCAATCGAAAGACTATTCCATCCATAACTATAACCATAGTCCTGTACTTTCTTATTCAACGGAAGAAGTTTCTTCTTCGTGACATTCTGACGGGTGTTAACCGACTGCCTGGTGTTAAGACCATCACCTGTGTAATATATTTCCACCTTGGTGTAACGTTTCTTTGTTTCTACTGCAGGAGTGGCAACTGTTTTTTGTGCAGGTGCCGGTGCTGTTGTTTTTTTCTTCTTAAAAAAATCGAAAAATCCCATAATTTATTTATTTAAAAATTTAACCTTCAATTCGGCGCAAAACATTGTGCCGCTACTAATATTCTCCTCTTGCAGCCTGTCCGATTGTAATGCCGTTTGGCACGCAAACTTTTCCTGCCTTGTCCTTAATCTGCACGGTAACGCCAAAATTCTGGTCGAACAATTTTTCGGCATCGCTTACCTTGGTGCTGCCCTTAATCTTCAGACCGTCGGCCTTGGTATTCACCTCCTTGGTCGTCTTCTTGTTCAAAGCGGCGAGTGTCATCTCGGGGTCTGCCAGCACTGCACCCTTATAAAATGCCAGCGTCAAATCGAATGTCTTCTTGAAATCGGCAGAAATGGTCTTGAGCTTTTTGTTCGGAGCAACTGTAAATTCCGCCTTGTTGAAATGGTCCTTAATGTTATCTAATAAACCCATAGTTGTAAAT
>CACWOG010000254.1 GCA_902762455.1 uncultured Bacteroidia bacterium
GTAAACGAGCAATATGTTACTGCCGAAATTGTTAAGTTCTTCGGGCAAATGTTCAAGCGCAGTCTTTCCAAAATGAATCTTAGTGGGATTCTGATAAGTGAAATCGTAAATCATATTGATATGTTTTTTCAGTTAAAGAATGCAAATATAATGATTTTTTTCAAAGGCTATAGTTTTAATAATCTGATTTTTTGCCAACCATTTGCCGTCATTACTTGCTTCGCTGCGTGAGCTGAAGGTTCCGTAAAGTAGAACGAACAGCATAAGGAACGTTGCTTGTGAGTTCACTTATACGGTACCTTTAGCTCGGCGTAGCCAATCTCATTTGTGTACTAATGGGAGATTCCGCATAGTCGAACATTACAACGCTCCCCGTGCCGTATCGCGTGTATGTTCAGACTTGTGGAATGACGGTCTTTTTATAACTTATTGATAATATAACCATTACAAAAGCAGCAAAAAAACTGTTGAATACCCAACCATAGCCTTTTCAAATTTTCAGTTTTAATCCGCCACGATTATCGCCCACATATTGCATAATCCTGACTTTCAGCCAGATACTCACGCAAAGCATCACCATATTCGGGAAATATATCAGCAACTCGCCCCTGTCCGCTTACAAACGGGTTTATATGACGTTTTTTTGCGTGAATTACCCTAGAATCAGGACTACCATCAATTCGTTCGATAGACGAATATGCTCTGAATTTGCGCCATTCGTTTGCAGAAAATTCCGTACTCATAAGTTTCTCTATCACAAACGATTCACCAAGATACAAATCGGCTTCCGTCATTATTCCACGCTGTATGCAGTCCTTGAGAAGTTCCGCCAGACGTTGCATTGAGTAACGGTCTTCGTCGGAAACATATATTTTTGAACATTGCAACGACAACTTTGCAAATTCCAAGGCTTTGTTTTTGTCGGCAAACATTATTTCCTGCTGATTTTCCTCGTTGATACCAACAATAAGGTTGTCGTACAATTCTTTAGTCTTTTCGTAACTTGCCTGACGATAGTTTACGATATTGCCAATTGTATATTCAAGTCTGTCGGCAGATAGTCGCGGAGTATCGTTATCAGCTATTGGATAAAGATGATAGTCAGCGACTTCGGATGTTTTCATCCCATATTTTTTTAGGCGTTGCTGTATCTCGACAGACTCTGCAATTATTTTCTCTGTTCCATTTTCGGTAGATTCCTGAGTAAGATAATCGCCATGCATAAAGTCGATTACGTGTGCAAACGCTGGCGATGAAATGTCGTGCAACAAACCAGCAGTACTTTGGCGCACATCGTGAGTAAAATGCCACACAATCAAAGCCACCCCGACACTATGGGTATAGCGCGAATATTTTTCCAACCCTTCGAAAAGCGGAAAACTAGTGTACTCGCATCCGCAGTTCATACCTATGTCATCGAGACGAAGCATAGCTGGAGTTTGAGATATTTCCCTTATAAAGTCAAGAAAATCAACAGAATATATAGAATATAAATTCATAAATCATTAATCAATAAAATGCTTCCACCGACTGGAAGGCGCCATAAAGCGAGTTCTGGTTGTTGAGCCTCTTTACCGATTCGGTCATCTTGGCGACAAAAGCCTCTAGTTTAACCATATAGTCCTGTTCGCCGATAGTTCCGCTTGCCACCATCGACAGACCTTTCTCCCAGCTTGCAGTAAGTTCTGCATTAAGCATCTGGCGGATTGAAGCCGCAACGACCTCGTAAACCATTTCACCCAACTTGGCCGGTGTAATTGTCTGTGTCTTTTTATTTAGGTTCAAATACTCCAGTTTCACCAACTTGCTCAAAATTTCAGCACGTGTAGCACTTGTTCCGATTCCACTTCCCTTTATCTGCTCGCGCAGTTCCTCGTCCTCAATCAACTGACCTGCATTTTCCATAGCAAGAATCAGAGAACCAGAATTATAGCGTTTCGGTGGCGTGGTTTCGCCTTCCTTTATTTCGTAACCTTTAACAGGCAACGTAGAGCCCTTGCGCAACTTGTTTACAAACTCGAAACTTCCAGAATCTACAACATCATCCTTGTCTTGCGACTGCTTGTCGTCGTCGGTCTTTGGCAATCCTGCAACCACAAGATAACCAGCATCTTCCAGAACCTTAAAATTGGCGAACAGGTGTTCTGTCCCGACCTGCATATCAATCGAAACCTTACGGTATTCGGCTGGCGGATAGAATATTGCAAGAAAACGGCGAGCTATGCGGTCGTAAACCTTTCGCGCTATGTCGGAACACGAAGCCAAATTTGAAACTCCCTGACCTGTTGGAATTATAGCATAATGGTCGGTTATCTGCTTGTCGTCAACATAACGGCTCTTGCCGATTTTCTCATATAGGCCGAAACCTTTTATCTGCTTGGTAAACTCAAGATATTCAGATTGTGTAGCCAGTCCGTGCAGATTCTTCGTTATCTCCTTTGCCACCGCCGACGAAAGCACACGCGCATCGGTACGCGGATATGTCACGAGTTTCTTTTCGTAAAGTTCCTGAACAATATTCAAGGTCTCGTCGGGACTAATCTTGAACAACTTTGAGCATTCGTTCTGTAATTCGGCGAGGTTGAACAGCAAAGGAGGATTTTTCTTTTCCTTTTTCTTCTCAATTCCAGCGATTTGCGCAGTTTCGCCTTCGGCTTGCATAACACCGATACAAGCTTCGGCATCTTCGCGCTTGCGGAAACCGTTTTCCTTATATAATAATGGTGAATTAAAGTATTTTGAACCTTCCACTGCCTTCCATTCGCCTTGGAACGAGCCTTCGTCACCGCCGAATTGTCCCATTATGCGGAAGAACGGTGTTTTTACAAACGAACGGATTTCGCGTTCGCGCCTAACAACCATGCCAAGCACACAGGTCATAACACGACCGACGGTAATAACGCAGTTTTTATCGAGTTTCAAATAATTTTTTACAGGATAGCCATACTTCAACGTAAGTATTCTGCTGAAATTTATACCCATCAGGTAGTCTTCCTTGGCGCGCAGATACGCCGAATCGGAAAGTGCATCGTATGCCGACAGCGGTTTTGCCTCACGTATTCCACGCAATATTTCCTCTTCGGTCTGCGAATCAATCCACACGCGGCGGCGTTGCTTCTCGGCAGGCACTCCCGCCATCCTATCTACAAGACGGTAAATGTATTCTCCTTCGCGTCCCGAGTCGGTGCAGACGTATATGCAATCGACATCTGCACGGGTGAGCAACGACTTGACAATATCGAACTGTTTCTTGACG
>CACWOG010000255.1 GCA_902762455.1 uncultured Bacteroidia bacterium
GCTCCTACCATAAGGCCGTTAGTTATCTCCGGCGATATGACTGGGAAAAAATATATGGAGTTCAAGATTACCGACAATCTCGCCGGCGTCAGCACCTACAACATCTACATAAACGGCAAGTGGGTACTTGGAGAATACGAACCCAAGAAATCGTCACTTAGATACTATTTCGACAACCGTCTGCCCAAAGCGGAAACATACAAACTGAAAGTCGTTGTTAGTGACAACGTTAAGAATGAAGCGATTTACGAATACGAGTTTAAGAGAAGGTAGAATCTAAATCGTATTGTAGCAAGGATTAGGAAAAAGAAAGGCTTTACATTCCTTCTTCGTTTCATCGTTTCACAACAATCTTTTGCCGTACCAACTATATTCCGTACCTTTGCAACCTCAAAATTACGCCAATGACAAAACTCATAATATTCGACCTCGACGGCACACTGCTCAACACCATCGGAGACCTTACAAACGCCTGCAACTACGTATTGCAGCAACACGGTTTTCCGCTTCACACACACGACGAATACCGCTATTTCATCGGTTCTGGAATACGCAGGCTCATAAGGCTCGCCTTGCCCGAAGAATACCGCACCGACGATGATTTCTGCCGCCGGATATTAGATGAGTTCATCGTCCGCTACAATGCCCACCTGCACGAGGAAACCTGTCCCTACGAAGGCATAATTCCGCTCTTGAAGCAACTGAATGCCAAAGGCATAAACATTGCCGTAGCATCTAACAAATACCAGGAAGGTGTCGATGCCGTTGTAAACTTCTACTTCCCCGACATCAAGTTTGTTGCGACTATTGGCACAGGTCCGGAAGTCCCCACAAAGCCCGACCCGACCATTGTAAACAAGATAATAGAATTGTGTCCTGTAGAAAAGAACGAAATCCTATATCTCGGTGATTCCAACGTCGATATGCTAACAGCGAAAAATGCAGGTCTTACCGCAATAGGTGTACTTTGGGGATTTAGAACCAAGAAGGAACTGATTGAATCGGGAGCCGACATTACAATTGAAAAGCCAGAGGATATTTGGAATTATATCCAATAAAAAAAGACAACTATATACAAATAGACTAATGTTTGTGCTAACAATAAGTCATTCCGCAAGTTAGAACAATAACGCGATACGGAACGGGGAGCGTAATATTGTTCAACTATGCGAAATCTCCTAAAGAAACGGGGTCAATTGGAGATTCCGCATAGACAGGCTCACACGACACGTTCCTTAGTCGGTTCGCTTTGTCTTGTGGAATGACTAAGGAGCCAATAACAAAAAGCCCATAACAAAAAATACATTGTGTCAACACGTATATAGTTTCCTAAAAAAAATGGCGGTTGCAATGCAATCGCCATTTTTTTGTTACATAACGGAATACAATTATTGAATTGCTATCTGCCGTGTTGCAGGAGCCTTGTTGACGACTTCCTTCTTTGGCAAGTCGATGTTCAGGACACCGTGTTCCATTTTTGCGCCAATCTTTTCAATTTCAACATCTTCGGGGATTACAAAACTCTGCGAGTACGAAGCGTATGAGAACTCACGGCGCAACCAAGTTCCGTGCTTTTCGTCCTTGTCGTTTTTCTCCTCTTTCTTGTCGTTCTTCTCCAGTGAGATTACGAGCTCGTTGTTCTCGTTGATACTCAACTTAAAGTCATCCTTTGTCATGCCTGGTGCGGCAATCTGGATATCGTAATTCTTTTCGGTTTCCTTGATGTTTACCGCAGGTGTTGCGAACTGCCTGCTGACAGGAACGCCCATAAAATCATCGGTGAAGAAGTCTTCGAAAATTGACGGAAGCCATACATTCTGGTTTCTTCTTGAATTTCTAACTGATGGTAACATAATTAAAACCTCCAATAATTTAGTTCATTACTTTTGTTCCGCCTGCCACTTTTGCAGGTTCGATTGCGTATATAGCAAAGTATATACCAATGCCAAACACACACAAAACACTGACACTAAGTCAGTTATAAAAGACATTATTGCAGATTAAGATTGCTTCCCAAGACAAAATGTCAGATATTTAGATATAAAACAATAGTAGCGATACAATACATTGCATCGCTACTATTACTTGTTTATTGTCAATTTGCAGACATTGCTCGCAATGCCGCCTCAAATTGTAAATTATCAATTGTTAATTATTCATTGTCCATTATCAATTGTTAATTATTAATTGCCTTTATGTATTCGTCTATCGCTTTTGCAGCCGTCTTTCCTGCGCCCATTGCAAGAATCACAGTTGCAGCACCGCTGACGGCGTCACCACCAGCGAAAACGCCCTTGCGCGAGGTTGCACCCTTATCATCAGCAACAATGCAGTCCCAACGGTTGGTGTCAAGTCCTGGAGTAGTCGATGAAATCAGCGGATTCGGCGATGTTCCGATTGACATTATAACCATATCGGCATCAATCAGAAATTCAGAACCAGGAACGGCTTCTGGACGTCTTCTGCCCGACTCATCGGGTTCGCCAAGACGCATGCGTACGCATTTCATTGCCTTCACCCACGAATTTTCATCGCCAATAATTTCAACAGGATTGCAAAGCAAGTCGAAAATTATACCTTCTTCTTTTGCGTGGTGAACCTCTTCTGCCCTTGCCGGCAATTCCTCTTCGGAACGACGATAAACTATATGTACCTCAGCGCCAAGACGCAAGGCTGTACGCGCAGCATCCATAGCAACATTTCCACCACCGACCACAGCAACCTTCTTGCCAACGTAATTAGGAGTTTCGTAGCCTTCCTTGTATGCGAAAAGCAGATTGTTACGAATAGCCAAGGTGTTTATGAAGTCTACGATAAGTTTATGACGATATGGCTCAGCTGGGGATAAAAAATCCCCACTCTAGCGTTTTGAAGGAGCTAGAATGGGGGTTGTCCAAGGAGTTTTATGAATAAGTTTTGTTTAGCGCTTCACGGATAACTTGTAAATGCTTTGTGCGTTTGCCTTGGGAGCGTCGATAGCGTGTACGCCCGGGGTGAAGTGCTGTACGGCGCTCTGCCACAGGATGCGCCCCTGGTAGTCGAACTGCACGACGCTTGCCTTTAATGCTTTGTCGGTTTGCATGTAGAGTTTGCCGTCTTGCAGGCGAAAGGAGCTACCGGCGGCCCTCCCGGTAGGCTTGATGCCCGTGTTGCCGCTGTCGGGGTCTGCGGCTTTCATCTTCGCGATGCCGGCCTTCCAGGCGTCTACGGCGGCCTGCGAGGTATTGAGCGCCCAGTCGCCTTCGTTGGCT
>CACWOG010000256.1 GCA_902762455.1 uncultured Bacteroidia bacterium
ATTCGAAAATATTTCACTTTTTTAGTGAATTGTAAGATTTTATTTTCTACCTTTGCCTTTGAAAAATTGTCAAAATTTCAAAGGTGTAATGTCGGGTGAATATTCAATAAAGAATGGCGACACGCTTAGGCAACGCATAGAGGCATTGCCCGAGGATTCCGTATTGTTCCGCACCGATTTTCCTGAATATCATTCCGAATTTGTTGGCGGAACATTGGCAGAACTGACAAACGATGGCATTTTGGTGAAATTGGCTCAAGGAATATATGCCAAGCCTCGTAAAAGCAAGTTCGGAAATGTTTTGCCTTCGGTTGATAAGGTTGTACAGGCTATCGCGGTGCGCGACAATGCACAAATTATACCTTCAGGGATAACAGCATTGAATATCCTGGGGCTGTCAACTCAGGTGCAAATGAACTACACCTATCTGACTACAGGCAGTGAACGCTTAATCAAGTTGACCAACCAGCGAGTAATGCTGAAAAGAGGTGTGCCAAAGAATTTCTGCTATGGAACAAGGCTCATTGCGCTGTTGGTACAGGCGTTGAAGGCATTGAAGCAGGAAAATGTAGGACAAGAGGAATTGCAGACAATTCGCAGACTAATATCCAAGGAACCTGACAGGAAAACATTGGCAAGGGATGTGGATATGATGCCTGTATGGATGAAGAGAATTGTAAAACCGATGCTATAAAATAATAAGAAAATGAAGAAATTATGGTTAAATAATGAATTGGTTGACCGTCTGGCAATGTTGCAGAGGACAGAAATTGAACATCCTGGCATTAATCAGGTTGCAATAGAAAAGGACTGGTGGGTAACGGTCACATTGAATGCATTGTTTCGGACAGAATGTTGTGAGTCGTTGATATTTAAGGGAGGCACGTCACTATCAAAAGGATTCAACATTATTGAGCGTTTTTCCGAGGACATTGACTTGGCTATCAGTCATAATTTTTTCGGCATAGATAAGACTAGCAAGAGCCAGCGAGAGAAATTGCGCAAAATGGCCCGAAAATATATACACGGGACTCTCTCGGAACAATTGGATGCCAATTTGAAAGATATGGGCATTACAGGTTACAATATAGAGAATGTAACTCATATACAGAATGGTAACGGGGAAAAACAGCCGATAGATTCAGATACCGACCCAACTGTTATTTTGCTGCATTATACTTCGGTGTTAGAGGGAACAATCAGTTATATCCCGCCTCGTGTGAAGATTGAGATTAGTTGCCTTTCGATGGACGAACCGACTGAAGAACGAGAAATCCATTCTCTTATTGGCGAAAGTTTCGATGGTGAGGATTCAGATGCCGATTGCAAAGTACGGACTGTTGTGCCGACACGCACATTCTTGGAGAAGATATTCTTACTTGCTGAAGAGTTCCAGAAAGAAAAGCCAAGAAGTGTTAGAATGTCACGGCATTTGTATGATCTGGAGAAACTGATGGATAGCCAATATGGTCGAGAGGCTTTGTCTGACCGTTTTTTATACGATGCAATCGTTGAACATCGTCGGACATATTATGCTTTGAAATATGTGAATTATGACCTTCATAATCCTGCTGCAATCAATTTTATGGTGCCTAAACAGAATATTGAGGCGTGGAGAGCGGATTATGCTGATATGAGACGTTTCTTCATTTATGGAGATTCGTTGGATTTTGATGCGCTGATGAGTAGAATAGAGAAATTGCAAGATATAGTAAAAAGGGTATGGTAAATTTTGCACAAATGCTTGTGGCGTTTGAGGGCTAACGCCCGTTTGAGTGGCTGCGCTGTTTCAATGGGCTTGCGCCCGTTTCTGAGTTTCTTTGGCTGGCGCCGTTTCTGAGTTTCTGCATCCGTTTCAAAGTTTCATAGATGTTGGTTATAAAGTTTTTTTTAATTTTGCACACTTAAATTAGTGTTATGACGATAAAGGATTTTGAAGATTTGAGAATTTGGCAGGATGCTCGCATTTTGTCAAAGGACATATATTCTATAACCAATACAGAAAAATTTAAAGTCGATTACAGGTTTTGTTCTCAAATCCGGGCGGCTGCAGGTTCTATTATGGACAATATTGCAGAAGGCTTTGAAAGAGACGGCAGTAAAGAATTTTTACAGTTTTTATATATAGCTAAAGCATCGTGCGGAGAAGTTAGAAGTCAATTGGCAAGAGCTTTTGATATTGAATATATTAACGAAGAAACTTATAATCAGTATAGGCAGCGTTGCATAGACGAAGCACAATCAATTTATAACTTTATCAAGTATCTGAAGGACACAGAAATAAAAGGTCTAAAATTCAAAAAATAACTAACTCAGAAACAATTAGAAACTCAGAAACGTGAAACCCAGAAACAATTAGAAACCTAGAAACGTGAAACAATTAGAAACGTGAAACATAGAAACTCAGAAACTATTTAAAAACATTATAAAATGACACAGGAAGATTTATTCAAGAAAATCGTATCGCATTGCAAAGAATACGGATTCATATTCCAGTCGTCGGAACTTTACGACGGACTGAGCGCAGTTTACGACTACGGACAGAATGGCGTTGAACTCAAGAACAACATCAAGGAATATTGGTGGAAGGCTATGGTTCAGCTTAACGAGGAAGTTGTCGGTCTCGACTCGGCAATTTTCATGCACCCGACAATCTGGAAGGCTTCGGGACATGTGGACGCTTTCAACGACCCGCTAATCGACAACAAGGATTCGAAGAAACGCTACCGCGCCGATGTCCTTATCGAAGACCATATCGAAAAGTTCAACGACAAGATAAACAAGGAAGTAGAGAAAGCCCGCAAGCGTTTTGGCGAGGCATTCAACGAGGAGCAGTTCCGCAGCACCAACCAGCGCGTGCTCGACTATCAGGCAAAGATGGACGCCGTGAAGGCTCGCTTCGTGAAGGCTTTGGAAGACAACGACCTTGATGGCATTCGCCAGATAATCATCGACGAAGGCATTGTCTGCCCGATTTCGGGAACCAAGAACTGGACAGAAGTCCGTCAGTTCAACCTTATGTTCGACACCAAGTTGGGTTCGGTTGCCGAAGGTGCAAACACCATCTACCTGCGTCCCGAAACGGCTCAGGGTATTTTCGTCAACTACCTCAATGTGCAGAAGACCGGCCGTATGAAGATTCCGTTCGGTATCGCACAGATAGGCAAGGCTTTCCGCAACGAGATTGTTGCCCGCCAGTTCATTTTCCGTATGCGCGAATT
>CACWOG010000257.1 GCA_902762455.1 uncultured Bacteroidia bacterium
GCACCGCCCTGCATAGCGCGATGGATAACCGCAGATTCGGCGTAAGTTGTAAAAATCAGGAACCGAGCCGAGGGGCAAATTGCCGAAAAGCGCGGAATAGCATCTATGCCATCGCCGTCGGGCATGGCTACATCTAACAAAACAACCTGCGGATTGCGCTCTTTGAGCATACTGGTGGCTTCCGCCAAGGTACATGCAATACCAACAACCTCTACATCATCTGTTTCGGCAATCAACTTTGCCAAGCCTTCTGCCACTACCCTATGGTCGTCAACTATAACTACGCTTATCATACTCTGTTGCAATTACTTGTTCCTAATCTCTATGTTCACCTCGCTGCCTTTGCCAGGTTCAGAGCACACATCGAAAGTTCCGCCAATGGCATCAACCCTCTCCTTTATGTTGCGCATACCCGAGCCTTCTGCCGAAACAGCAATCCCGCCATTGCCGTCGTCGCTAACATTGACGACGATAGTTTCGGCATCGGCAAACAACTGAACCCGTATATGATTGGCTTCGGCATTCTTTACCGCATTGTTAACCAATTCGTACACAATGCAATACACAGCCTCATCGTACTGATTGGGAATTAATTTTTCGTCGCCGACAAACGAAAACGAAACATTCTTCATTGTACGGCAATAATCACCCAGCGCAACCCTAAGTCCGTACCGCTTGAGCGACTCGGGAAGAAGATGATGGGCCACATTGCGCATTTCGCGCATAGCCTCGTCGGTCTGTGCCTTGGCTGTAAGTATCGACTCGTTGGTTTCGCCAGGATTTTCGGCATATTCCAGGTTGCGCTTAATGCTTGTCAGCAATCCACCCATACGGTCGTGCAGGTCGCGGGCAATGCGTACACGCTCGGCGACTTCTCCGCTCAACTTTGCCACAACGATGGCATTCTGCCTGTTTTTGCGCACATTGCACCACAACAGGAAAAACAACAATGCAAGCAGAAGCATTATGCAACCAATAAGAACAGAACCTATTATATACCACCGCTTTTCACGGGTAAGCTGTTCGATGGCAGCCTGCTTCTTCTCGGTTTCGTAAAGCACTTCCATCTGCGAAAGCCCCGACTGATAGTTTGCATTGGCAAACTGCGCCATTCCTCTGAAAATCTTTTCAGAGTATTCCTTCACACCTTCATTATTTCCAAGTTCGGCGTATATCTGCGCCAGATAAACATATACTCCAATGTCATCATAGGTTTCATATTCATCTTCGAGCGACATAAGGGCATATTCCTCGGCTTTTTTCCACTGCTTGCGAGCCATTGCCTGTTCGCAGCAGGCGGTATAAACATTGCTCCTTGTCTCCCAGCTTGTCTCATCATCAAGCAACGACAATGCTTCCGAAATGTATCCCTCGGCACGGTCCAAGTCCTTGTAATGATTCATCTGCAACCTCGCAAACGCAAGGATAGTCACAATGTAGTCGCCTTTTTCCTCCTCGATATGATTGCGGTAATATTCGTAGCAGACATTTGCAGCCTCCTCGACCTTTGCCATATCGCCGGCATCATTATATATCGCCACCAAACCCTTGTGCGACATGGCAACAAGCAGCGAATCGCCAGACTTCTGTGCAGCATCTACAGCCATAAGATAGTTGCTACGGGCTTCGTCCGAATTGCCCATGCTATTGTACAGTTCACCTATATTATAATAAAGTATAGCTGTAGATTCCAACCAGCCGTACTTTTCGAAAATGGGAAGAGCCTTCTGGTAATAATGTATTGCAAGATGAACCTTGTCCTGCATATTATATACGTTGGCAATGGACCCGTATATAACGCTCAGGTTGTCGTCGATGTCGGATTCGCTGTAGCGGCTGTCGTTCTTCATCGAGTCGCTGACCTCCAAGGCACGATTGTAGTATTCGATTGCAACATCATAATCGTCGTTGCCGTAGGCGATGAGCCCTAGTACACGCAGGGCATCGGCACGAGCGTTGAGCATATTCTCCTCGTACGATAGGTCGATAGCCTTTAGGGCATATTGCCGCGACTTTGCCCCATCGGTATTCAGATAGCCCCACATCAGGTTGTTGTACGCCTTCATCAGTTCTTGTCCTTGGGGCGGATTGCTGCCGTTCAGCACCACCTCGAGCGAATCGACATTCCTGTTACGATGGTCGGAATACTGACCGTATCCAGCCAAACACACAACCGACAGCCATAGCAAAGCGAAAATATGTACAAAAAAACTTTTCATTAACATTGTGCAAAAATATAGCTTTTACTGTCAAAAAAAGAATAAAAAGTCGTCAAAAAAATCCCCCATTTGGGGGATTGCATAAAATTCCCTTCGGCAAGATATTTGCTTTGATAAAGTTATAATGCATAATTGTCTAATTTTAACAAACTTAAATAGTATGAAACGATTATTAATTATCGCGACGGCATTCCTTATTGGAATATTAGCCATGAATTCTTGTATCAAAGAATACACAATCACAGTGACCTCTAACAACAGCGAATGGGGAACCGTTGCAGGTACAGGCACCTACCTTGCAAATTCGGAAATTGTAATCACAGCAATCCCGGCAGCCGGCTACTATTTCATCAAGTGGGACGACGAAAACACCGACAACCCGCGTACCGTTATAGTAAACGGCGACAAGACCTATCAGGCAATCTTCTCCAACAATCCCAATGGTGGCGGACAAGGTGGAAACGGCTCATCGGTAACTTTCAGCGACAACATTAGCGAAAACACTACTTGGCCAGACCTTGGTCTCGAAGTTGACTACATTGTTGACGGCTGGATTAACATCGAAGGCAATGCATTGCTTACCATCGAACCGGGTGTAACCATTATGTTCACAGGTGAAAATGGAGGTATGACAGTACACGAAAATGCAGGTTTACGTATGGTTGGTACTGCCGACAAGCCCATCAAGTTTGTTGGTCCATTAAACAATCCTAACAATGGTTCGTGGGGCAGAGTCGAAATCCATTCGAAGCGCAACGACAACGTTTGGGAATACGTACAGTTCCTCCGCGGCGGAAGCAGCGATTACCTATGGGATGGTGTCATTGACGTTTATGATGCAAAACTTGCAATGCGCAACTGCACAATCGACGGTTCCCTCGGCTATGGATTTGTTATGGAATACGGCACACGTCTAACTGCTTTCGAAGGCAACACAATAAAGAACTGTGCTCAATATCCAATTGTTGGCGAATACTGGGTAAACTTGCTCGATCTTAATG
>CACWOG010000258.1 GCA_902762455.1 uncultured Bacteroidia bacterium
TTACGAGATCGAGAAGGCTCTCGCAAGTCTTGTAAACGTTAGATTCCTGTTCTTCTATTGTGCCTTTCTGTCCTGCACGGAGCAACGCGTTTCCACCAAAGGCCACAACTGCCAATTTCTTGTTCGACATAATTGTTTCTATTCTTTTAAAATTTGAAACCGCAAAACTATACTTTTTTTATCAAATGCCAATAGTGTTTTTAAGCATTGTTTTTTTTGCTGTATTGTCTTGAGGTCTGACAATCTAAAAGGCTTGTGGTCAAATGGCGTATATAATTAAAATAGAGAACTTTGCACAACAACATCACTAATCCTATTGTTCGTTGTTTATCGCCCCATTATCATTCCTTTACCACCTTATAAACCGATGGCAAACTGCTCTCCTCGCTGTAAATCCTTAAAATATACACACCATCCTCAAGTCCTTCCACATCAAATTCCGCTTCGTAGCCGTTCACTTCCTTGCGCATAACAAGTTGTCCCGTAACGGAATAAAACTCCACTGCCGAAACAAAGCCGTCTGAATTGATGTTGAGAAAACTCTTTGTCGGATTGGGACCAATGTCGTAAACAGGTTCGGCAAGCACACGAAGGTGTATGTCGAAAATGGTATCGCAAGCAGTCTCGTGAAGCACGGCAAACGAGTAGTTGCCAGTAGAATAAAACGTATGGTCGCCGATGGTGACAAAATTGTTTACCACAGTATCGATGGCGTATGTTATTTCGCATTTAGCAAAGTCGGCAATGAAAGTGGAGTCGCTTGTAACAACAATTGTTCGCGGGTTTAATTCGTCTCCATCGTTCCACGAAACAAAGGTGTATCCTTCGTAGGGCATTGCAGTCAGCGTTACCGTTGAACCTTCATCGTAAGTTCCACCGCCAGAAACAGAGCCGTATGCTTCGTTGTTTGCCAAAACTGTAATCGTGTAGGTTGGAATTTCCTCGAATGTCGCTTCAATTGTGTGGTTTGCAGTTACATTCAGAAATGTGTAAACGCCATCAATTAAATCGGCGGTAACATCCAAATCGTCAACCAATACGCTTGCAATGCGATAGTGTTCGTTAGGTGTGATTGAAAATGTCTGGTCTTCGCCTTCATCAACCGAAACTTCTCCGCTTGGTGCGATTGTTCCGCCTTCATCGGCAGTTGCTGTAATTGTCTTTATTGCCCTGAAGCTTGCTGTAAAAGTGCTGTCGCCGGCAACGACTATTGTCCTTGGGTTGTCCTCGTTGCCATCGTTCCACGTCAGGAAGCGATAGCCATCATTGGGTGTTGCAACAAGCACTACTTCCGTATCGCAAGTGAAACTTCCGGATCCAGTAACATCTCCCATGCTCGCATCATCTGTTTCCACCTCAATATTATAATGAGTTGTTTGCTCGCTTCGAATGTTTGCAAACCGATTCCACTGATTGGCGCTTCTGTAACTGTCGATTGTTGCACATGGAATCCATACATTCACCGTTTGATAAAGTGCGTTGCTGACAAAATTTGGCCCAAGAAATGGTGGCGTGATTGACAATGAATATATATCGGTAATACTATCGCAATTGTAGAACGCTTCAAATCCTAGTGTATCAATTGAATTGCCCAGTGTTACAGAAGTTATTCCGCCACAATTACTAAACGCATACATTCTAATAATTTTTACAGAATTGGGTAATACTAAATCTCCCGTAAGACCGCTACACCTAGCAAAAGCAGCATTTCCAATGAATTGCACCGAATCAGGGATTATCAATGTGCCAGTCAAACCGCTACAACCAGTAAATGCTTGTGTTCCAATATTGACAAGCGAATCCGGAAGCCTCATCTCGGTCAGTTCAGTACAGTCTAAAAACGCTATCTCGGGAATAATCTTTACATTTTCGCCAAAATTCACGGTTGATACTGGAGAGGCAAACAATGCAGATCCATGTTCGCCACCCATAATTGTGCAGTTTCTAGCATTGAAGTTGAGTGTTTGCAGTGCTCGGCAATATCCAAATGCCAAGTTCCCAATACTTGTTATGGAATCGGGGATTGTAACCTCTGTCAGCGTACTACAATCATAAAAGGCATATTCTGGAATAATTTTAACTTTTTCGCCAATATTCAAAGACTCCAATGATGTACAGTCGCCAAAAACCGGAGATGTAAGTTCTCCCATTGTTGTACAGTTTGTTGCATTGAAGTTAATTGTAGATAGGCTGCTACAACCTTCAAATGCTTGACTTCCAATATATGTTATAGGTTCTGGAATTGTTATTTCGGTCAGACCGCTGCAATCATAAAAAGCACCTGAACCAATGCTGGTAACGGAATTGGGAATTGTAATTTCTGCAAGTCCGCTACAAAAAGAAAAAGCTCCTCCAGCAATTTTTTGTATTCCTTCTGGTATAGCGTATGAGGTGGCGTAGTTTTCTGGGAAATAAGCGAAACAAGTAGCATTATATAGAGGTTCTGTCAGACCGGAACAATTAACAAATGCCTGGCTTCCAATTTCAGTTACCGAAGTGGGGATTGTTACTGCAGTCAGTCCGAAACAATGAGCAAATGCATAATCGCCAAGGCTTGTAACGGAGTATGTAACACTATTATACTCAACTGATTCGGGAATTTCGAGGTCACCAGTAGGCTCAGTATTATACCAAGGCTGCCAGTCATTTTCGCTTACAACTTCCACAGTATAAGGCTCTTCGTTTGAGGTAACATAGTAGAATAAGGTTTGCCCGCTACTGCATACTGCCGAAAAGTCGTACTGTGCCCTTGTGAAAGTAGCCTCTGCAATTTCGCTGTCGTCCATGCCATCCATTATTGCAATTGCCTTAATGGTCGTTGTGGTGTTGAGTGTAAAAGGTCCCTCGTATAATGTCGATTCTGCTGACGGGTCGTTACCATCAATAGTGTAGTAGATAGTTGCGCCATCGGTTTCACAAGTTATTGTTACTACAACTGATATATTATATTCACCGCCATCAGGTGTAAAAATAGGTGTCCCGACTGTATCCGCCATTGCATAGTTTGCCAGCAATGTAGTAATTAATATCAGCGCTAATGTATATAATTTCCTCATTCTTTATTATTTATCAATATTAATTGCATTCTACAAATGCCTGGCAAAAATAACACATAGGTATAAGAATACAAAATTGAAATGCTGATTTTTGCGAATAATCATTGAACCTTCACCTCAGCGTAGCAAATCGTTGAACATGGAACGTTGAATCTT
>CACWOG010000259.1 GCA_902762455.1 uncultured Bacteroidia bacterium
TTTTCTACTTGAGCCTTATGTGCCTTGTCGAGTTCCTCGGCCTTCTTTTCTGCAAGTTCGATTTGTTTGTTAAGGTTTTCGCGGAGGGTGTCGTTTTCTTTCTTCGAGCGTTGCAGTTCTTCGAGTTTTGTTGTTATGTTGGCTTCCTTCTGCTTGATTCTGTTTTCGGCAACGGCGATTTTCTGGTTTTTCTCGTTGAAGTTTCTATCGTTTTCGGCCTTGAGTTGCAGGAATTTTTCCTTTGCGGCAAGTTCCTTTTCCTTCTTGATGACTTCAGCTTCCGTCTTTGCCTCGCTAACAATCTTGTTCTTTTTCTTCACAAGGATGTGGTCCCAGAGGAAGAATGATAATACTGCGCCTACAGCGAATGCGGCTACTCCGATAATGATTCCAATAATTAAGTTCATTTATATATATATTTAAAATAAAACAAAAAACCCGCAAAGCCTTTAACTGTGAAAAAACCCCTAGATACGTATGGGCGGAGCCTCCAAACTACTTCCGGCTTCCAACGGTTGCAGAGCAACTGGCTATTGCTAGCCATAAGGCCTGTCGTACATAATCAGAGAGTTGCTCCAATTATTTTTAATGTTAAGTTTTTCAGCCTCTTAAAGACTTATACGGGTATGATAAAACCACGATAATATTTTAAAGAACGTTTACTCTTCGCTATTAAGTTTGTTGAATGATTCAATAATTTCTTCCAGCTTAAAATTCAAGTTCTTCAGCTCTATAATAGAGTTCTCCATCTGTTCGTTTTTCTTGGAGACATTGATTTCGTTGCTCAAAGTCTTATATACAAAGTTCAATAGTGCAAGCACAACGATGTCGCGGTCATCGGTGAGGATTCCCACTGAGTTTTTCCTTTTTTGTTCGATTAATGAGTTCATAACCTTGGCCGAATCCCTCAACAATTTTTCCTTGTTATCATCTCCCTTGGGAATGTTGAGTTTGTAGTTTCTGCCATCGATGTTCAGGCTTATGGTCATTGTCGTTAAGTTCTCGTTGTATTCCATTGTATTCTAACTACTTTTTTAAAAGAGTAATGCAGCTATCTATTTCCCGTATTATTTTGTTGACCTTCTGCTTGGCTTCCTTGTTGCCGTCCGATATTGGGCTGCTGAAGGCTTGTGCTAGTTTCAGGTCGTTATATTTTTTTTCTATTTCTATTAATTTCTCTTTCTTTATATTAAGTTCAATATTCAAGTTTTCAATCTCTTTTGTCAATTTGGCGTTTGTTTCGATGAGGGAATTGCAGAACACTACAATTTTGTCAACATTGGAACTCAATGTGTTAAGTTGTGTCGTATGTTCATTTTCTCCCATTTCTGACCAAAATTTTCAATTTGCAAATTTATTGCATTTTCTTTAAAAAGAAAAGACGATTTTGCTGTTTTTTCAAAACTTTTTTTGTGGTTTGATAGTCAAAAGGTTAAATAGCTACACCGTTTAACTTCGTTGAGGGCTACTTGTGCTGCGATGCACTGAGGTTCTCGAAGTGAGCACAGTCGAAGTACGCAGTTCTATGGCTTGCGTCGTTTCTGTTGAGACGCGCCAAGGCAAGTCTTTACAATGCCTATGGTGTTTGGCTTACGCCCTTCTAGGTTTGATGGTTTCACCGTTTTAAAGTTCAAAGGATTCAAAGGTATCACTGTTCTCGAAACGACTGCGAAACGACAAAAAAATCCCAATAAGGTGGCAGATATAGAAATGATTATTATATTTGTATCTTGATTTAAAATTATTATGAATAGATTTGTTTTTATGCTAGCCGTAATGCTTTTCCTGATGACATCAGTTGTAAAAGCCAATCCCGTTGACATTAATATTGCCAAAACAATAGGTGCAAAATTTATGAAAACAGACAATCTGCAATTTGTCAAGTCGTATAAACTTAAGAACGGAGATGCGGCGTTCTATATATTCAATACGGCAAACGGCTTCGTTATAGTCTCTGCGGACAATTGTGTCACTCCCATTCTAGCATATTCCAACGAAGGCAGATTCGAAGAAGACAAAATTCCTATTCAGGTGCAGAGCCATCTTGATGATTTTGTTGAACAGATTCAATATGGCGTTGACAATAATTTTGTTGCCGACAAAGTCACGGCACACCAATGGGAACTTGTTGGGACAACTGGATTTGTAAATGAGCAAAATCGCGATTTGTCTGTCGCACCGCTTATAAGTTTCAAATGGAGCCAGAATGAACCATACAATATTTTCTGTCCAGAAATGGCTAATGAATATGGGAATCACGCCTTGGCTGGCAGTTCTGCCGTAGCAATGGGACAAGTAATGCGCTACTGGGGCTATCCGCAGACAGGGCAAGGTTCTCACGGCGGGATTGATTTCGGAAATGCCGCATATAACTGGAACGATATGCCCAATGAAATATCTATTCATTCCGACAGTGCCGCTATAGCATCGGTTGCAACGCTTTTGTGGCATTGCGGTGTATCGCTCGATATGGAATATGATGCAGAATTTTTTAATCCCGCAATCGGTACAATTGTATGTGCACTTACGACATATTTCAAATACTCGCCCGAAATGGAGTTAGAGTTCAAAAACGACTACACCGACGAAGAGTGGATTTCAAAACTGAAAGCCAACCTCGACTTAGGGCGGCCACTGATAGTATCAGGTTCCTCTAATGATGAAACTAATACTGCACACATATTTATTTGCGATGGCTACGATGCCAACGATTTGCTTCATTTAAACTGGGGATGGGGTGGCAATTTAGATGGCTACTACCGACTCGGTGTCTTTAATATTCCTCCAGACCTTAGTTTCAATACGGACAACTGCGCCATTTTCAATATCCATCCCGACGATCCATCGCAAATCGAGGAAATATTTGACAAATCGGAGGTGGTTTCGTACGAAGTATTTGATGTTCTTGGTCGTCGAGCCGATAATAACTACGAAAACCATGTCCCTGGAGCGTATTTTATCCGCTACACTATGAAATCCGGCAATTTTATTACAAAAAAGGTGGCATTTAAACGGTAATCTGTCAGTAGAAATATTTTAGGACACACAGCAAAGCGAATATATTCATCATTTTGTCAGCAGGACAATCATGCCAACAGATGGACTGGTCTTCTGTTGGACTGGTCTTCTGCAAGACTTTTAGCCTTTTTACCTTCTAGCCCTTTAGCCTTCTAGCCTGTTCGCCTCCTACAAATCCCATTCG
>CACWOG010000260.1 GCA_902762455.1 uncultured Bacteroidia bacterium
TCGAATCTTCCGTTTGCCGTTAAGTTCCGCAGGCCGGTTTCACGCAAAATAAATTTTCCTTCGCAGCAGAGGATTGAGGCAATACGGCGTTCGTTTCCTGTTGTTGGTTCGCGGGACAATACGATGAGGCTTTTCTTGCGAGTTTCTGATACTGGTGTTCTTAAAAGCGTTAATGTTAATGATTTTGAGGCATTTTTCGTCAAGTTGCCGCTGGATAGGATTGATGAGATTTTATCGCTTGGACTGCGTAAGGAAACTATGCAGAAGATTTTTGTCGAGTTGCCAAAGTATATTTCCGAACTTCGCTTGGACGAGTGGTGTAATGCAATTTCGCGTTTGTGCAAGGCTGGCTGTAGCCGCTTTGTGCTTTCAAATGTTTCGCAGTTGTCGATGCTTCCGTCGGGTTGTGTGGTCGCGACAAACGAAAATGTGTATCTGATGAACGATGTCGCTGTTAATTTTGTGAAATCCAACAAGGTACGCTACTATTGCTATCCTGCCGAGAACGAATATCCCAATTTGATTTCGGGAAGGGATAGGGGAGGTATTGTCCCTGTATATTTCCGTCCAGATTTGTTCTATTCACGTCAGCCTGTGGTTGCCAGGAAATTTTCCGACGACAATAAGGTTCGGTATTCGTGTTCGGTGGAGGCTGGGTTTACTGTGGTGTCGGACGAGCGTGCTGTTTCGTTGACGCACAATGTAGCAAAGTTGCAAGGCAAGGGATTCTGCCGTTTCCTCGTTGACATTTCAGATGAAAACAATTTGTCGCTTGCCGAAATTGTCAAGGCTATAAGGACTTCTTCAAAAATTCCTAATACAGTGGACTTCAATATGAAAAAAGGACTGAAATAACAAGGTGGACTAAAGGCTTGAGTATCAGTATTTGTAATGTGCAGACATTGCGTCTTATTTGTCCCCGAAGCACTAAAAATATTATTTCGGGGACAATTAGTGTTTGCTTATTTATCCCCGAAATGGATAAAATGTATGTTCGGGGATAATTAGTATTGGTTTATTTGTCCCCGAAAAGGATAAAATGTGTGTTCGGGGATAAATAGTGCGTTATTCTGTAAATAGGGAGTCTAATGTCAGAAGTTTTTGTATTTGTCCCGAATATTCGTTGTATTTTAGTCCGTATGTGGTGATTAGGGTCAGGTGGACTGTTGCGCGTTTTGGTAGTCGGTCTATTAGCATTTGCGTTCTGCTACGCAATTTCTCATCGTAGGATTTGGTGATTGTAAATTTGTCCTTCAGGAACTTCATTTCGCAAAGGTTTACAATGCTGTCGTCACGGTCAATTAGCAAGTCTATTTGTGTTCCGTCGTTTTCCTTGTCGCCCTTTATGCTCCAAGCCGATTCCCGCGAAGTTATGGCACCGATTTCCAATGCTTTCTTAATCTGCTGTATATGGGTTAGACACACTTCTTCGAAGGCAACGCCTTTCCATGCAGAAAGTTTCTGTGCGTTTTGGTTCTTTTCCCAAAAGTCGGCATCAGTGATTTCGGTTCCGACAAGAAATTTTTCGTGGAAAAGGCAGAAATTGTCGGTAAGCTTGTAGTGTTCATTGCGCTTAGAGACTCCGAACGGCACATAGCGTGATATGAAGTCGCTGGCTTCTAGGGCTGCAAGCATTTTTGACAGACCGCCACCTTTTGGAATGCCAGTAGCTTTTGTAATTTCGTTACGAGTAAAACCTTTATGCCTTGTCGCTAATAAGCTGATAATTTTTCTGTAGTTTGCCGGTTTCGGAAACAACGAGGCAAATAGGCGTTCAAATTCTCTTTTCAACTTGGCTGTTTTTGCGAAAAAAAGTTGGTCGATGTTTTGTCCGAGGCTCATTCCTTTGCGGAAGAATCCTAGATAATAAGGTATTCCGCCTACTGCCATATAAGCCTGTACAATGTCGTAGCGCGACAGTTTGATGTTCGCTGCCTTGAAGAACTCTTCGCATTCTTGCAGGTTGAACGGCGAAATCTTTATCTCGTATGTAAGCCTGTCGTAAAGTCCTCCGTGGTTGTTGATTAGGTTGTTTTCAATCCACGAAGCCGCTGAACCGCAAACAATGAGCATCAAGTTGTTGCGTCCCGAACCCCAGCCGTTCCAGAAATGTTCGAATGCCGACAGAAATCCAGAACGGGGGGTATCCATCCACGGAAGTTCGTCAATGAATACAACTTGGCGGCTGCCATCGTCCTTATCTTCAAGCAGTTTCTCAAGCAAAAAGAATGCGTCCAACCAAGTTTCAGGTTGCTTTTCGCCTTCCATTCCGTAACGCAATAGCGAATTGTGGAAACTTTTCAGTTGGTCTAGCAGCAAGTTTTCGCCTGCAGAATCAATAGGAGACATTCCTGTGTGGTAAAACGCCATTTTGTCGCGGAACAATTCTTTTATAAGGTATGTTTTACCGACCCTGCGTCTGCCATAAACGGCTACAAACTCTGCTTTTTTGCTGTGATATAATGAGGTAAGTTCTTCTATTTCACTTTTCCTGCCAATTATGTTTTCCATTGCATTGCTTTTTTATTCGACTGCAAAGTTACTAATTTTTTATTTCACGGACAAATAAATGTGCCTTATTTGTCCCCGAAGCACTAAAAATGTCATTTCGGGGACAATTAGTGTTTGCTTATTTGTCCCCGAAATGGATAAAATGTATGTTCGGGGATAATTAGTATTGGTTTATTTGTCCCCCAAGTGGGTAAAATGTGTGTTCGGGGATAATTTGTTGCTTGTGTGGTAATCTGCACAATCCATTTAACAAAATTCTAAACTGAAATTTCGTTCCAAAGTGTTATATTTGCAGTTTGTAATTTAACAGCAGACTGCAATGGGACTTTTTAAGACATTTACATATAATGTATTCGACTACAAGCCTCGCTACTACGATGCCAAACTCGATGAGTTTCACGAGAAGGTGATGGATAGGCGTGAGGCTGAAGGCAAAATAGATGTTCCCGAAGGTGAATATGTGCCGGGGGCAAGCATTCGCGGAAGCTTCCGCTCGAAGATGCGTCGCACTTCGTATGGCGGCACAAAGAAATCGACGATCCGAATTTTCTGCATCGCAGTATTCCTGTTTTTCTTGGCATATCTGATATTTTTTGCCGATTTGACGGGTGTTGTGTCGTGCATTAGCAAGTTGTAGTTATGT
>CACWOG010000261.1 GCA_902762455.1 uncultured Bacteroidia bacterium
CAATACGACTACATTGGATAAAATATCATGTGGAAGAAAAGAAGAAAGAAAATATGTTCGTTTTTTCGGTTCAAGAAAGAGAAGGTGTTAGGACATACATATATGATAAAGACGAGCAATATGTAATTGTGCTTGAGCCGATGAGAAAAAAAGACGAGTATTATTTGCTTACGGCATATTATTTAACTGGTAAAGACAAGGCGAGAGATAAGATGCAAAAGAAATATGAACGCAGAATTGAGACCATATTATAAAGCAAAAAACGCAGAGCATCAAGGCTTGCGTTTTTCGATTTCCTTTACTCAAATGAGTAATGAACTCAGGTCACAAAAGTACGAATATTTTTTTGTTTCAAACACTTTTTTTTGAAAAAAATTAATGGATTTTACTATGATAGTTTTAGTTAACGGAAAAAATACGGAAGTTACATCGGGATGCACATTGGAGAAATTGTGCGAAACGATTGGCATAAAGCCAAACGAGCCGGTAGCAGCTGCTGTCGGAACCGATGTGATTGACAGGAAAATGTGGAGTGCTACGCTTTTGAACGAAGGCGACAATGTAACAATAATCAGGGCTACATGCGGAGGCTGATTGGCATAACACCACAGGAAAATGTGTTCCACGAGCAGGAACGGATTTCGGCGATGATTCGCAGCGGAAAGGTAGAGTATTTCCATATACGTAAGCCCGATTTCACCGAAATACAGATGCGCGACTACCTTTCGCACTTCGATGCCGATGTGCGGAAGCATTTGTCGTTGCACGACCATCACCGTCTTGCTGTTGAAATGAATATCGGCGGAGTACACCTGAACGGCAGAAATCCCAATCCGCCCGTGAGTTTCTCTGGTCGAATTTCGCGCTCGTGCCATAGCATAGAGGAAGTTTTGCAATGCAAGGACAAAGTTGACTATTGCTTCCTTTCGCCGATTTTCGACTCGATAAGCAAGCAAGGTTATTGCTCAAAATTTTCGTTGGCGGAGTTGAAGCATCTGTTTGATGAAAAAGTCCTTGACGAAAAGGTTTGTGCGCTCTCGGGGGTGACCTTTGACATTATCAGCGAACTTGAAGAGGTCGGATTTTCATCGTTTGTAATGCTGTCGGCATTGTGGGAACTGCCACGCACAATGTTTATTTCGCACCAGAATTCCAATTTCGACTATGTTTCGGGTTGCAAGGAGGCATTGCGCGGTGGAATCAGGTTTCTGCAGTTGAGGATGAAGGATGCTTCTGATGACGATGTTCTTGCTATTGCGAAGATTTTGCGTCCCGAATGCGACAAATATGCTGCGTTACTCACTGTTGACGACAGGATAAATCTTCTCGAAACAGGGCTTTTCTATGGCGTACACCTTGGCAAGAATGACATGCCAATCGCAGAGGCTAAAAAACTGACTGGCAACAATTTCCTTCTTGGTGCGACTTGCAATACTGCAGATGATGTCTTTGCAGCAATTTCGGATGGCGCCGACTATATTGGTATGGGACCGTTCCGTTTTACAACTACAAAGAAAAACCTTTCAGCAATACTTGGACTTGAAGGTTACAGCAACATAATGCAGAAATTGCAGTCGCGAGGTTTGAAAATGCCAATTTACGCCATCGGAGGAATCACCGTTGACGACTTGAATGACTTGAAACAAACTGGAATATATGGAGTTGCGATTTCGTCGGTGATACTTGAATCGCAAAATCCGAACGAAACAATTGAACAAATTTTGAAAACATTTTAAAAGGTAAAATACAATGAATGACAATTTAGTTATTGCAGGAAGAGAATTTTCGTCAAGGCTGTTTATCGGCACGGGCAAGTTCCCTTCAAACGAAGTGATGAGACAGGCAATATTGGCTTCTGGCTCGCAAATGGTTACTACCGCGCTGAAGAGGCTCAACACTCAGGACAGCGGTAGCGAAAACATTCTCGATTTCATTCCGAAGGAGTGTGTTTTGTTGCCCAATACATCGGGTGTGCGCAATGCTGAAGAAGCTGTTTTCGCTGCAAAGATGAACCGTGCTGCGCTTGGTACCGAATGGCTGAAGCTCGAAATACATCCCGACCCCAAGTATTTGCTTCCCGATACTCGCGAAACCTTGAAGGCAACCGAGGAATTGGTAAAACTTGGCTTCAAGGTGTTGCCGTATGTTCAGGCTGATCCAGTTGCATGCAAGCAGTTGGAAGAAATGGGTGCTGCAACGGTTATGCCGTTGGCTTCGCCAATAGGAACCAACAAGGGCATAAAGAACGAGGAAATGCTTCGCATAATCATTGAGCAGAGCAATATCCCAGTGGTAATTGACGCAGGAATTGGCGCTCCTTCTCACGCTGCATACGCAATGGAACTTGGAGCCGATGCTTGCTTGATAAATACTGCCATTGCCATTGCCGGTGACCCCGTGAAGATGGCCGAGGCTTTCGCTTTGAGCATAAAGGCTGGTCGTATGGCTTACTTGTCGGGCTTGGGTAGCGTCAGCAATATGGCTGTTGCAACATCACCGCTGACAGCATTCTTGGACGAGGAACAAAATACAATTGACAATGGGTAATGGACAATTGATAATTGATAATGGATAATTAAAACCATATTGTAAGTAGCGTAAACAAAAAACAGGTATGACAAAAGAAGAATTATTCAATATTATCGCATTGGATGAAAGTTATCGTATCGAACGGACTACTTCTACTAGCAATATGGATAAATTTCAAGAAGCAATATGTGCATTCGCGAATGACCTTCCCGGTTGTCGTAAGAAAGGATATCTGCTGATTGGTGTTTATGATGATGGTCGGATTAGTGGCTTGAAAGTTGACGATGCGCTGATGAAGCGTATTAGTGGCATTCGCTCCGATGGAAACATATTGCCATTGCCTGTGATGAATACAGAAAAAGTGCAAACTGAGCAAGGTGATGTTTTGGTTGTCGAAGTAACTCCTTCATTTGACACTCCAGTTCGCTATCGTGGTAGGACATTTGTTCGGATAGGACCTCGCAGAGATATTGCTACTGCTGATGAGGAAAGAATTTTGTCTGAAAGATGTGCCGCGAGTTTGCCGACATTTGATACTTATCCGTGTCGAGAGTCTTTCCAGGACCTACCAAGGCGGGCCACCATTCTCCCTCGGCGTCCGAGGAAGCTGTCAGG
>CACWOG010000262.1 GCA_902762455.1 uncultured Bacteroidia bacterium
TAAAGGGCAATACGACAGCAGCGAGCGATACAACATGTTCTCGCCTTTCTACATCGACGACCAAAAGCGCAGAGGTCTGATTGCCAACTTCAAGAAGCGCATTACCGAGGATGAAATCGCCAAAGGCAACAACCTGAAAATCTTCATTGTATGCAATATGTTGCTCACCGGCTTCGATGCGCCAATCGAACAGACAATGTATCTTGACAGTCCGTTGCGCGACCATAACCTGTTGCAGGCAGTTGCCCGCACCAACCGCCCGTACGACTACGGCGAGGGCGAAAACAAACTATCCAAGGAGTTCGGTCGCATAGTCGATTATGTAGGTGTATTCCAGAACTATAAGGATGCCCTGAACTACGACCCCGAAGATATTGGCGAGTTTGAAGATGTTGACGCTCTGCTCGATGTCTTTCCCAAAGAATTGGACGAAGCATTCGAACCATTTGCCGAAATCAAGCTTGAGGACAGCTACGAGTGCCAGATTGCCATTATCCGCAAGTTGAGCGAAATAGACCACGGTCAGTTCGAAAACCGATTCCATCGCGTAGTACAACTGTGGGAAGCTATATGCCCCAATCCAGGATTGCGCCAGTTCAAACACAAATACTTGTGGCTGCTGACTATCTACGAACTTTACATGGAAGAATTCCGCCGAGTGAATTTCGATGCAGAATTTTATGCCGCACAAACGCGCAAACTGCTCGAAGAGAGTGCCACCTTGCTCAATTTCCGTGGTCACCTGCCCGAAATAGCCATCGATGCCGATTATCTCACCAAGCTGCAGGAAACAAGGCTTTCTCCATCAGACAAGGCCGAGAAAATAATCCGCGACATTGAGACCATGATTCGCACAAACCAGAACAGCAGTGCCATTTACATCGAATTTCAGGAGCGTTTGGATGCACTTATACAACAGAAAAACGCAAATACCATTGAAATAGAAGGTCTTCTGTTAAAGCTAAGCGAACTCTACACAGAAGTTGACGAGGCTATTGAGATTCCCAAGAAGATGGGCTTCGACGACAAGGGCACCTTCGAAATTTACCAGATTCTGAAAAACGAGCTTCCGACTTTCAATGAAGTATTGGCAAGAGACTTCGCCAACGAACTGGCAGCGATAATCCATTTTAGGATTTACATCGGCTGGCAGGAAGTTACGCAGGAGTACAACCGCTTGTTAGGCGAAGTAGCCTTGTTGTCTGCAAATGAAAAGTATGACGCTCTGGACATATACGGCAAAGATGTTTTGCAGGAAACTATCATGGATTCCATAGTTAAGAACTTCAGTCTGAATTGATATGCTGCCCGATAATTGTTCAGTAACACGCCGCAATGTCAAAAATGCCCGTCTTCGTGTCTGCGAGGATGGCACAGTGCAGTTGTTTGTCCCGATGGCATTCACAGACGAGGATGTTGAAAGGCTTCTTGAAAAAAAGGCACAATGGATAGCAACGAAACGGCAATTCTTCGAACAGAAATCAAAAATCCAACTGCGCCGCAACGAGCTGCTGCTGTTTGGCAACCGTTATGCCTATTTCTATTCATCAAGATATCAGAACAAGATAATTGTAAACCACGAAAGCCGAACCATTCAGGCAAAACGTAATTTGCTTGACATTGCAGTACAGGAAAAATGGTTTAAATTCAGAAGCCCTGCTTCTACCCTACAACAAACTTTACATCCGCAGTCAGAAACGCAAATGGGGAAATTGCTCAAAAGAGAAAAACATTTCCATCAACTGGCGCGTCATAAAAGCCCCGGAGTTTGTGATTGACTACATCATAATTCACGAATTGTGCCATACCGTCATCATGAAACATACCATACGATTCCAGACATTGCTTCGCTCGCATTGTCCCGACTGCGAACAAGCGCAGGCATGGCTTGACAAGTACGGAAATAGCTTGTAAAGTTTCGCAACAGTCAATTTCACCTCTCCACCACCATCCTTATATTCCCATAAGTATTCTTCTTTACCTCCTCCATCTCACTTTGTGCAATCCACCTGACTTCCGAAATATCCTCCTCCGTCTGCGGTTTGGTCGCGCCACTGCCAACATATCTCATTCTGAACCAATGCGTAACCTTCAAGGCATAACCTTCATTGAAAGGATATATGTGATAGGTGGTCGTGAGTTCGCCATCGTTCTGCAAGTCGGCAATGTCAAGTCCGCATTCCTCGCTGACCTCGCGCACAGCGCACTGGGCAAGCGTTTCACCAGCTTCGAGCCAGCCTTTTGGCAAATCCCAGCGACCAGAGCGGAAAATGAAGAGCATCCTACCCTGCTTGTCCGTCACTCGACCGCCCCCAGCCTCTATCACGGTGAAAACTTTTTTCAACAGGCACAGGGCAGCATCGTCCGAAGCCCCTAATATCACAAGGTTGTAGTCGGCGGATGAGTTCAAAAAAAGTTTTATTGCCGATTCGGTATTATCATCAAAATGTAATATCTTTGCCGATTGAATATTGGACGAAGCATCCTCGTTGAATGCCAAAATCCGGTCGTTATAGAATATTTTTATCATAAATTTAAAGTTATGAACGCAATAGCCAAACAAGTAGCTGAAAAACTTTTGCAAATAAAAGCAATAAAACTTGAACCGACAAATCATTTCGTATGGGCTTCGGGATGGAATTCTCCAATCTACTGCGACAACCGCAAGGCTCTGTCCTACCCAGATGTACGCGACTTTGTACGCGACTCTTTCATCGAGGTCATCAAGGAAAACTTTGGTGAATACGATGTCATCGCAGGTGTTGCAACCGGAGCAATCGCACAGGGCGCACTGGTAGCCGACAAGTTGCACAAGCCTTTCGTATATGTACGCTCGCAAGCCAAGGACCACGGACTGGGCAACCTCATCGAAGGCGACCTGCTAGAAGGCAGCAAAGTGCTTGTAATCGAAGACCTTATCTCGACCGGCGGCAGCAGTCTGAATGCAGTAAAGGCTCTGCGCGAAGCAAAATGCGAAGTGGTTGGTATGGCAGCAATTTTCACCTACGGATTCCAGAAGTCGGTTGACGCTTTCAAGGAAGCCAATGTAAACCTCGTAACCCTCAGCAACTACAATGTGCTTGTTGAGCAGGCCAAGGAAATCGGCTACATCAGCGAAAGCGACATCGAAGTGCTGAAGCAGTGGAGAACCAGTCCAGACACTTGGAAGAAATAAATCACAAACAGCAATGAAGCCACTCGAAGCAGTCAGCAAAGTTGTAAAAATCGGCAACTCCGACCAGCGTATTTTTGTTTTCTGGAGCGACCTGCGCAACATCCCGCGGATGATTCCGCCCAATGCCGACGCACAAGTCAATGCCACCGAAGACACCTGCACCGTCACGGCAAAAGGCATGACTTTCGTGGTAAAAATTCTAGAAAAGGAAGAATACAAACTGATAAAACTCGGCACCGAAGAAGGCACAAAGATGGGATTCACGGCTTGGCTACAACTGAAGTCGCTCTCGGAGTACGAAACCGCAGCCCGCATAACAATCCACGCCGATGTGCCACTGCTCATGCGCCCGATGCTGAAAGGGAAACTAACCGAAGGAATAAACAGACTGGCAGATGCGCTGAAGATGATACCATACTAAGGGTTTGCAATAAGATGACATAAAAAAAGCGACTGCACACAATATACGGCAGTCGCTTTTCTTTATTTTTTGTCATCTAAAATTATTCTTTATCCTGTATCAAACGCACCGAGTGACCTTGATGCTGAGATGCCAATGCTTCATTACTTGTAACATTTACAGTATTAAAAGTGTAATAATATTTACCTGTTGAAGCCCAATAGTAACCATTGTCATTTATATCCATTATCTGACCGCTATTGCGTCTGCCTGTACAAGGAAGGAATATTGCTCCTGCCGACTGCATTTTTTCAAAATGTGCCGTGCCGTATGTATTTCCGTTATAAGTTGCTGCACTATTATTAATATTTGCAGGAAGTTCAACATCTGATGGATGTGTGTATGTATCAGGGAACAAGATAAGACCATTTACGCCATTAACTACAGCCTTGGCATATCTTGCATCAGCAGTGCCATTTACTGTCGATGCAGACCTATTAAACAACAGGTAACTCCATTCTGTTCTGGTCATAGTGCGCCACATTCTTGCTTGATTTCCGCCATTTGATATGGCATTATGCACGCCCCAGTCTGCTTCGGCATAGTTTCCTGTCAAGTCACTGCTTATATATGCAGAATAACTATTGCTTGAAGAATACGGCTGATATGCAGAAGCACCACTATTCCATCCGCTTGTGCCATATCCAAACAGGTCTATCCAACCCTCATTAGTTGAAGATATGAGTGAATTGTCAGAACCTACACGGTCATATTGATTTTCAGCAAAGCGCCAAGTATCAGTAGATGCTTGATACTGTAGATTTCCACGGGAAAACCTTACTTCTTGTGTTGCACTTACAGAAAATGTTGCATTTGACGCTCCATTTGAATTAAAACCGCTTATCGCTGTTCCACTTCCGGAACCACTTCCACTTCCAGAACTGCTATTGTCAGTCCACTGTGCATAAAGTGTCATGTCGGCAGTTGCTGTTATTTTCTGTCCGTCGGTATATGATGTGCCACTTCCGTCCTTGACAGTGTTCCATTTGGAGAAACTATATCCTTCGCGTGTAAATGCAT
>CACWOG010000263.1 GCA_902762455.1 uncultured Bacteroidia bacterium
CAGGAGAAGAAGGAGTACAAAATCGGAACAATTGCATTTTACAATCTTGAGAACCTTTTCGATACGCTTCCAGGGGCCAACGATGTGGAATTTACTCCCGAAGGACCAAAGAACTGGAACACAGAAAAGTATTTCTCGAAAATCGACCGTATGGGTGGCGTGATAGTGCAACTTGGTGCCGATGTTACTGGTACTGCACCGATGATTGTGGGTGTGAGCGAGGTGGAGAACATTACTCCGCTCAACGATCTTGTAAAATGCGAGGCGATGAAACCATACAACTACAAGGTTGTGCATATCGACGGTCCCGACCGCCGTGGCGTTGACTGTGCATTGCTCTACAGGGAGGATTTCTTCAAGGTTACAAATGTGCGTATGCATCGCGTTGTTTCGGAGCAGGAAGGCTTTGTTACCCGCGACCAGATTGTTGTGTCGGGAATTTACGATGGAGAGGAAATGCATTTCGTTGTGCTTCACTGGCCTTCGCGACTTGGCGGTGAAAAGCGCAGTTTGCCACGTCGTGCCGAAGCAGCGACAACTACTCGTCAAATATTCGACTCCATTATGGCAATAAATCCCAATGCTAAGATAATCGCTATGGGCGATCTCAACGACGACCCCATCAACGAGAGCTTGAAGAAATATTGCAAGACCGTTGGCAAGAAGGACGAAGTGAAGGACGGCAAACTCTACGACCCGATGGAAGAACTTTACCGCAAGGGAATCGGTTCGCTGGCATACGGCGACAGATGGAATCTTTTCGACCAGATGATTTTCTCGCCGGCATTCGTTAGTAGCGACAAGTCAACATACGTGCATTATGCCAGCCACGTGTTCAACAAGGCTTTCCTAACGCAAAAGGAAGGTCGCTACAAGGGTTATCCGTTGCGTACCTACGTTGGCACAACATATCAGTCGGGTTACAGCGACCATTTTCCCGTTTATTCGTTCATAATCAAGGAGAAATAAGTCATGCTGGTAAAGACTTTCGGCAGTGCCGTCGATGGCATAAATGCGCAGACAATAACCATTGAGGTGAATGTGTCGCAAGGCATAAAGTTCTACCTCGTAGGGCTTCCCGACAATGCCATCAAGGAGAGTCAGCAGCGTATGATAAGCGCATTGAGCAACTGCGGTTTCCACTGGCCTGGCAAACGCATTGTGATAAATATGGCTCCTGCTGATATGCGCAAGGAAGGTTCTGCCTACGACTTGCCGATGGCTGTTGGCGTGCTTGCCGGGTCGGAACAGATGTCTGCCGATTTGCTCGACAAGTACATAATCATGGGCGAACTTTCGTTAGATGGCAGCGTAAAGCCAATCAAAGGTGCGTTGCCTATTGCAATAAACGCCAAGGAAGCAGGTTTTGATGGAATTATTCTTCCTGTAGAAAACACATTGGAGGCAGCCGTTGTTGATGGAATAAAGGTGTATGGGGTGCATAATCTTACAGAAACCGTCGATTTTCTTAATGGAAGTCGCGAATTGGAACAAGTTACCGTTGACCTTGAAGCTGAATTCCAGAAAACCCTTTCGGAAAATGACCTCGACTTTGCCGATGTAAAAGGTCAGGAGAACGTGAAGCGAGCCCTTGAAATTGCGGCAGCCGGCGGACACAACATAATAATGATAGGTCCTCCGGGTTCGGGAAAGACAATGCTTGCAAAGCGAATTCCTTCGATACTTCCACCGTTGAGCCTCGATGAGGCTATCGAAACTACCAAGATACATTCTGTTGCTGGCAAGACCGAGGCAGGACATTCGCTGATGCTCCGCCGTCCGTTCCGTTCACCGCATCATACAATTTCGGATGTTGCCTTGGTTGGTGGAGGGACTTATCCTCAGCCCGGTGAAATTTCACTCGCGCACAATGGGGTGCTCTTTCTAGATGAACTTCCTGAATTCAAGCGCACTGTCCTTGAAGTTATGCGTCAGCCTTTGGAAGACAGGATTGTAACCATTTCGCGGGCCAAATTTACGGTGGAATATCCTGCAAGTCTTATGCTCGTTGCTTCGATGAACCCTTGTCCGTGCGGATACTACAACCATCCCGAAAAGGAATGCACCTGTACGCCTATGGCTGTGCAGAAGTATATGAGCAGAATCTCCGGTCCGTTGCTCGACCGTATAGATATTCACCTTGAGGTTACGCCTGTGAAGTTCGAAAAACTTGCCGATACACAACCTGCCGAGCATAGTTCCGAAATACAGAAGCGTGTAATTGAAGCCCGCAAGGTTCAGGAGAAACGTTTTGCCAAGTGCAAGAAGATTTACTGCAATGCCCAGATGTCATCGAAGCAGATACGCGAGTTCTGCAAGCTGGACAGCACTTGTATTGCACTGTTAAAGACCGCAATGGAAAAATTGCATCTTTCTGCCCGTGCCTACGACCGCATTGTGAAGGTTGCACGCACCATCGCCGACCTCGAGCATAGCGACGACATTCAGCCCGCACATATCGCCGAGGCAATTCAGTACAGAAGTCTGGACAAGGAAAACTGGGGACAGTAGGGGAGAGCAGTTCTTGTTCAACGTTCAATGTTTTTGTGAGTTTGAAGATAGGCTGGCCTTCCGTTAGACTTTTAGCCTTTCTGTCCAATGTTTCTATGAGTTTTTACAGTTTGCTGTAGTCGGGTGAGAATGTATCGCCGTCGTTTATGTTGCCGGTAGTGATGCCTTTCTTGAGCCAGCGTGAACGTTGTGCCGAGGTTCCATGGTTGAACGATTCGGGGACGGTGTATCCTCTTGCCTGCTTTTGCAAGTAGTCGTCGCCGATGCGGGCTGCAATAGCCAGACCTTCCTCGATGTCTCCATCTTCAAGCGAATTGAACATTGCATTGTCCCTGTTTGCCCAGACGCCTGCGTAGAAGTCGGCCTGCAGTTCGAGGCGAACGCTAATCTGGTTGCTTTCGGTCTTGCTTACACGGCTCATCTTTTCGTGAGCATCGCCAAGTGTGCCAAGCAGATATTGAACATGATGCCCAACCTCGTGAGCTATGACGTAGGCGTATGCAAAATCGCCAGCCGTACCGAACTGCTGTTTCATGGTTGTGAAGAACGAAAGGTCGATGTAAACCGTCTGGTCGGCAGAG
>CACWOG010000264.1 GCA_902762455.1 uncultured Bacteroidia bacterium
TCGTCGTCCGTGATGTAGCGGATGATGAAGTTGATGTCCTGGTACTGGCAGATGAAGTTGGCGAAGCAGCCGGCCAGGTCGCCCTTGGGCTGCAGGTCGATGTGCGAACGCTGGTAGTCGGCATAGATTTCGGTGCCCTTGCCAACCTCCGACTTCAGGTAGAACTTGCCGTTGCACAGCTCGGAATGGAACTTCAGCAGGGCTATGCCCATACCAATCTTGCGCTCGGGACGCGACGAATAGAAGGTCTCGTTTATGGCATCCATCATCTCCTTGGGCATTCCGCAGCCGTTGTCGATAATCTTGAGCGACAGCAAGTCACGTTTTGCGCTGTCAACCATCTCTATCACAATCTCCGTAGCCTTTGCACGGATAGAGTTGTGAACTATGTCAATTATATGTAAATCAAGACTTTTCATAATATTATCTGTTCTCCTGTGTGAAGTGCATTTTTAAGGTTGTCGAAACTGAAGCTGTCCATTTCCAGAACGCTCGAAATCTTGCCGATGTCGTCGATGTAGTGGGCGTCGGAACTCTGTATGTAGTTGTAGTCGCTGAACCACGGGAAATTGTCGAAGAATTTGTTCCGCATAGCGTGATAACTCAGTTCAAGTGCTTGAAACTTAAGTTTGTCGGGGACAAACACAAGTTGCGAACTAATGCTGAATGTGCTGCGGTCAACGTGTGCTGGGATGAAAATTCCGCCCATCTCGTAAACCTTTTTCTGCAGGTCAAGCATTGGCAGGTCGAGGGCATTGATTAATAGGTGTGGAACTTCGTCGAGCACATTTTCCTCCTCGTCAACCACAAACTGGTAGCCGAACTTGTCGGGGTCGTTCTCGAAGAAGATAACCTTCGAATCAAGGAATTTCTGGAACTCGGCAAGTTTTTCGGCGTTGGGCATAAATCCGAGGCAGTGGATTTCTTCCTTGGTGGTTACCTCGGCACCCATCATCACGGCGATACCGTTCTGTTCGCCGATTTTGCGCGTCACTTCGGCGTTCAGCGTGCTGTTGTGGTCGGTAATTCCGATTATGTCAAGACCTTTCTCCTTGGCTTTTGCGATAATAGCCGTGGGGCTCATCTCGATGTCACCGCAGGGTGACAATACGGTGTGCGTATGTAGGTCGGCACGGAATTTCATAAGCGAAGAACTTGTTACTTAATGAGTTCGTACAATTTTCCGCAGAGCGGGAATGTCGGTTCCGAACTTGAAAGCACGGCAACATCGTTGTCCTTTGCAAATTCAAGCATATCGTCGTCGGGAACACCATTACGAACGATGATAACAGCAGGAACATCCTTCAGTGCAGCAATCGAAGCAACATTCTTGTGCGTCTGCATTGTAATCCAAACCTGACCGCTCTTTGCGTTGCCCATTACATCGCTGAGCAAATCCGACGAATATGCGCTCTTTACATCAGCATCCATATTTACCTCGTTGTAAACCTTGAGGTTAAGCTTTTCTATTATTTCTTTCAGTAACATATTGTTAATTTTTTTTTATTCTTAAATTTAGTAGCCGTTGCTCGCAACGGCTCTACAAATGAATCATCAAATTTTCAAATTAATCAAATTTTCAAATATTCAAACCTTTGAACCTTGAACTTTACAGCGTCTTCAAATCCTCTCCCCAGATGTCGAACATCACCTTGTAGAATTCGTCCATCTTCTTGTGTGCGAAAATGCAATTCTCGATTTTGCTTTCGTTGCGGATGACATCCTCTGCCAAAGCATTGCAAGTAGGTGCGCCACAAGCCGAACAATCGATTCCCGGCAACATTCCTTCGATACGCTTCATGTTTTCGACCATACGGAAGGCAATCTGCAGGTTGTCGTTGAGCTTGAGTATGGAACGAGGCTTTATTTCGTCAACTTTTGCCATTTGCGCAATCTTTTCGGCGAATTCCTTGTTGTTGAATGCCACCTTGATTTCGTTTTCCTCGCCTTTTTTCTTGCTGTCTATTTTTTCGGCACGGTCCTTAAGCTTCTGCTTTGCCACAAAACGGTTTGTTGGACAAAGAACACCGCCTACGCAACTCTGGTCGCAGGCACGCATTTCAACAAAGCCTCTTACATCAATCTCCTCGTCCTCAACTTTTTCCAAGAATTCGATTGCATTTTTTATTCCATCAACGGCAAAGCACGAATTGTTGAAGTTGCGCGATTCGCCGGTTGTAAGTCCCCAAAGAACATCCTTTCCCGTAAGGCTGTGGTTTATAGGTTCGGCAATCGACTTTGAACTGCTGAGCATCAGTTTTACCTTGTTGTACAGGAAGTCCATGTTGATTACACCGGTGATGAAAGACTTTTTGCCTTCGGCAGGACTTTTCACGGCGGCAATCTTTGCGGCACAAGGAGTCACATAGAAAATACCTATGTCCTCGCTCGGGATTCCTGCCTCAACGAGTCGCTGGCGGATTACTGCCGATGCTATGTCCAACGGTGCTGCAAGGTGGATTATGTTGCGCACAAGCGACGGGAATCTGACCTGTATAAGTCTTACTATAGCAGGGCAATATGGCGAAATGAAAGTTTCGACATCCTCGTGCTCGGTCATATACTGCTTGTACAGTTCGTTGAGGAACGACACAGCGTGCTCGACCTCGTAGGTGTGGGTGAAGCCTATTTTCTTAAGGCAGGCGTAAATCTGCGAAGTCTTCACATCGTTTGGAAACTGTCCGATGAAAGTGGCGGGCACAAGAGCGATGCGGTATTTGTAGTCGTCGAGCAGTTCGAAGTCGTCCTGCTTGATGTAGATTGCGTGAATCGGGCAAGCCTTGAAACATTCGCCGCAGTCGATACATTTGTTGTTGTATATCACAGCCTTGCCTTTCCTTATCCTTATTGCTTCGGTAGGACACGACCTCAGCCAGTGCGTACATCCGGTACACACATTGCGGTCAACACGAAGCGCGTGGTAGAAGTATGATCCGTTTTCACTCATAGGCGATATGTTTCTTTGTTTCAGTTTTATAAGTTTCTATGTTTTTAAGGTTAAGCATCGTCAGTTTTTTTTCTCTCCTTGCTTAAATCCTATGCATGGTCGAGGGGTTTCTTTTTTTGTTCTCAATTC
>CACWOG010000265.1 GCA_902762455.1 uncultured Bacteroidia bacterium
AAAAAAACGACCTAATGGAAGTTGTAAAAAACCAAATTGACGATTTGAATCTTACACTGAATATCAGCGTAAGCAGAGAAGACATTGAAGAAAGCGTAGAAAAGACCTTGAAAGCTTACCGCCAGAAGGCAGAAATAAAAGGTTTCAGAAAAGGTAACGCCCCTATGGGACTGATTAGAAAAATGTACGCTCAGGCTGTATTGGCCGACGAACTCAACAAGTTCGTTGGTAAGACTCTTAGCGAATACATTGAAAACGAAAAGCTTAACATCCTCGGCGAACCTCTGCCAAACGAAGGTACAAAGACCATCGACCTCGCAAAGGACGAAAAGTTCGAGTTTGCATTCGACCTCGGTATTGCTCCCGAATTCGAAATCAAGCTCTCGAAGAGAGATAAGCTCAACAAGTACATCGTAAAGGCTGAAGACAAGGACATCGAAAAGTATATCGAAGGTTACAGAAGCCAGTACGGAAAGTACGAGGACATTAAGAAGGCAACCGAAAAGGCTCTCATCACAGGTAGCCTCACGCAAATTGCCGAAGACGGTTCGGAAATAGAAGGCGGCATAAAGAACGATGAAGCAAACCTCGCTATCGAATTCATAAAGGACGCTAAGATTAAGAAGCAGTTCATCGGTTCAACCGTTGACACAATCATTGATTTCGACATCAAGAAGGCATTCGAGGAAGAAGGCAGGATAGCTGTTATGCTCAAGGCTAAGAAGGAAGAAGTTGCCAATATGAATCCTAACTTCCGTCTCGTAGTCAAGACCGTAAAGGAATACAAGGAAGCAGAAATCAATCAGGATTTGTTCGACAAGTGCTTCGGCAAGGACACTATCAAGACTGAAGAAGAATTCCGCACACGCATCGCCGAAGACATCACCGCTTCGTTCAAGCGCGAAAGCAAGTACAAGATGATGCTCGACATCAAGGAAATGCTCCTCAAGAAACTTGACCTCAAGCTTCCGGAAGAATTCCTGAAACGCTGGGTTAAGGTTACCAACGAAAAGCTCACCGACGAAGAAATCAACAACGAATTCCCGAAGTTCCTTGACGACCTCCGCTGGACTCTCATCAAGACCAAGGTTGCTAAGGACAACGACATAAAGGTTGAGAAGGAAGAACTTGAAAAGGCAGCAAAGGACATGGTTCTAATGCAGTTCGCTCAGTACGGAATGTCTTATATTCCTGACGAATATGCCGACAAGTACGCAAAGGAACTCCTTCAGAAGGAAGACGAAGTTCGCCGCATCTACGAACACGAACTCGAAGACAAGGTTGTTGACTTCCTCGCTGAACAGGTTAAGCTCGAAGACAACGAAATTTCAGTTGACGAATTCATGAAATTGTTCAAGTAAACATTAGTTTATGCCAAATAAAAAAGGTCTCGATTGAGACCTTTTTTATTTTTACCATATTACCGCATTTTACATCTTCACAAATTTACTTTGCGAAACGCCATCTTCAGAATATACCTTTATACTATATTGTCCAGGTTTTAACTCGTTTACATCAATAAAACCAGTAATATTTTTCTTTGTCAGCATCATTCTGCCAGATGCATCGTAAATCTCAACGTAAGAAATACGGTTTCCACTATCAACAAACAGCTTGTCGGCAACAGGATTGGGATATAATGAGAATACCTCGTTTCTGTTTTCTGCAATTAACTCAGGGTCGTAGCCTTGTACAAGCTGAACATCAAGTTGCAACGGAGCATCGTCGGAAATGTCCACTGCAAATGTCTTATGTATGTAGCCGTCTGCGTAGAACGAAACGTTGTAGCGTCCTGCCTTAAAGTACCTGTAATACTCACCGGTAGGCTGATATGAATACACGTGCGAGTTGAAATAATCGTAACCCTGAACAAAAATCATAGCCTCGAGTGGTTCGCCTGTGACAGAATCGGTTACAAAGCCACGTAGTCCTTTTGTCGCACGATTCATATATGCCATCATTGGCGCAATGTTGCGGGAAGTGTAGCTTGGCAGCAAGTCATTAGCCAGTTTCTTGTCGATGCTGAGTTCTAAAGTAACCTCGCGGCAATGTTTGAAATAATTCATATAGTCCTGACGGCTGCCTGTAATTGAATACCACGCATATCCGTTGATGTAACCGCTTGGAAAATCGGAAGTCATATACGACTCGCCGCCATACAGTCGCGCCAAAGCCACATACTCTTGGGCGACCATTTTCCACCAGGCATTATCGGCAGGAAGAGCCGAATCGGTATCAAAGGGGTAGTTAACGACCTCGGCTCCGCTGTGCAAATTGGCAGACATCACAAAATGGTGATTGTCGGCATACTGCATAAAAGCTTCAGTTTCAAAGGAATAATCATTTCCATCGGGGTGTTCTCCTGCGATTGCATCGGGAAAATTACGGTTCATATCAATAAAATGGTCCAGTCCAATGCCATTGCGCGTGTAACGCAACGAAAAATCCAGATTATCTCCCGCAATATATGTCCCTTCCGGATTAGACAGCGGATTTATGAAAATCTCCATATTGTCAACCAGATTGGTAACATCCTGATTTGTTCCATATTCGCGCAACAACTTATCAATTAACCTCAGACAAACAATACCGCCAATCAGTTCGTCACCGTGCATCTGACCACCAAGGAAAAATTCGGGCTCCGTTTCATCGTCGTTTACATTGTCTGAAATTTTTACAGCCAGCAATTTATACCCGGAGAAAGTTGTCCCGATAGTGTCCAGCTTGCAAATTTCGGGATAGGTTTCGGCAAAATATTGCATCATTTCGCAGTAAATGTCGTAGGTAGGGTAGCGGTTCCATGCAAACATATCATTAAGCGATTCGGCCACAAGCAAATCATCTTTTGTCTCGTAGTATTCGCGTACAGGCTCGCAAGGAATTTCAAACTTGCGAAACTCGGAAAACTCCTGCTTATTGGCGTATGCATAGCAGTAGCCGTTGCGATAAGCATCGATTGAAATTATATTGGAAAATTCGTTAAGTCGCTGAGGTTCTACACGAAACCTAAAATACAATTCTCCCTTGCTGTCTAGGATTTCTTTGGGTGACAACTGCGCCATTGCCGT
>CACWOG010000266.1 GCA_902762455.1 uncultured Bacteroidia bacterium
GATCAGCATGAAAAGCAGGTATATCCTGCTGTATACCGATTTAATATAGTGCTATGAAGGCAACAAAAACTGAACAGGTCTTAGCTTAATATCTATAAATACCGGGCTGAGTACAATCATGGCAATCATAACAAGCACTCCCACATTGAGAAATCTCACCAGATTGTTCCCGCATAGAATCCGCATCGCATTTGCAAACAGCAGTGCACAGACAGCAAAGAGCAAAAGACATATCAGTTCCCGAAGGGCATCAGTAAAAATGCCTGCAGCAAACAGAGATGCAAGCAAAATAATTGCTCCGTCCGCGGTGATGACCACCTGCTGAGGGTCGGTATCGGGCTGTGCAGCGAGGAAATGACGGATAAGTGGCTTGTATGGTGCGAACTCAACCATCTTCGGGTCAACCATCACGAGTTTTAGTTCGGCAGGATGTTTCTTGTACAGCAACGATGTGATAATCGCATTGATAGCCACGGACTTACCTGTTCCAGTAGCACCAGCCACAAGCAAGTGAGGAGTCTTGGCGAGGTCGAACATAAAGATTTCGTTGGTAATTGTTCGGCCGTAAGCAATCGGCAGACGCATCTTTTTCTCCTCCTGAAAACGCTTGGAAGCGATTACCGAGTGCATCGATACCATCTGCGGCTTTTCGTTAGGCACCTCTATACCGACAGTTCCCTTACCGGGCATCGGGGCAATAATACGTATTCCTGCAGCGGAAAGTGAAAGCATAATGTCGCTCTCGAGGCTCTGTATCTTGCTGATACGTACACCAGCCTTCGGCACAACCTCATACAGAGTTACAGTTGGTCCCACAGTAGCCTTGATGGAGTCTATCTCCACACCGTAGTTGCGAAGGGTAGTGACAATGCGGTTGGCGTTTTCGCGCTGCTCTTCTTGATTGATGATAGGCGCGTTCTCGTTGTCGTAAGTCTTCAACAAGTCAAGCGACGGGAACTTGTAGTCCTCAAGTTCCGCACGTGGGTCGTAAGGTCCTACTTTCTTCAGCCATTCGTCGGGGTCGTTCTCATCAACAATCTCCTCCTCCTGCGGTTTGTTTATCTCAAGGCTCATATCCTCCTCATTGGCTTCGTCCTCTTGCGCTGGTTCTTCGTCAACAGGTTGATTTTCTTCGTCTTGATGCTGTTCCAAATCTGATGCCTCATCGGGATTTTCCACATTTACAGGAGTTATTTCCAAGTCAATTCCGCCAGCATCTTCCTTCTTTCCATCGGGATTCTGGTAAAGGTCGATAACCGTTGGAGTTTCTGTTTCTTCCGGTTCTGTCGGCTCGTCGGTATTTTCTTCGCCAGCATGTTCAATCGGAAGTATGGTGTCCACATCGCCACCTTCGCCATCCGTCGGCTCTGCGGGTTTATCTATTTCATCCTCCTCGTTTGTGAGTTTCGTCTTAATGTCCTTAACTCTAAATGCCGCTATTTTCTCCAGAATCTTCTTTATGCCAAGAACGGAATTTTCGAAGCAGAAAATAACTATAACCAGTGCAAGTACAATTATTATGGAGTAAGCCCCCACAGCCCCCACCAAATTGCACATTCCATTGAACATAAAATAACCGTGCTTTCCGCCCAGCATAAACAGGCTGTCCTTGAAAATGGAAGCCAATGCAAGGCTGAACCACAGCATTATGACCGTGCTCTTTATTATGAACGACAATATGCGAATCTTCCTTATCCTCAACAGCCTAAGGCTTATTACGGTCAGCATTGCCACTATTGCGAACGAAGCGATACCGAATGTGTCGCGGATAAAGAAGTTAGCCACAACAGCGCCAATCTTGCCAGCCTTGTTCTCGACCTGTATGTCGGAGTTGAACATAGCCTCGAAGAAGCCGTAGTTCGACAGCGACTGGTCGCTCTTCCACGTAAAGAAGTAGGAAATGAACGACACAATCATCAATATGACAAACGCCAAAAGCAAAAATCCGATACAGATTTTAATCTGGTCGGAACGCTTTACTTTTGATTCGTCGTCAACGACAGCATCGCCATCCTTGCCTTTTTTCTTGGAGTCTGGCTTTTTTGCTTTGGAATCTTCCTTTGGCGCGTTGTCCTCGGGCTTTCCCTTTTTCTTTCCTTTTGATTTTCCGAACATTTATTTCATTTAATCATATTGTAAAAAAACAGAAAATCCCCTTACGAGGATTTTCTGCATTAAAATATTTTCTACATGCCACCGCCGAGCATCTTAGCAAATTCTTCTGCCGAGAGCTTCTGGTAGTCGTCGGTAATCATAAACATAGAGTTGTTTACGCCACCCTTCTTAACTTCCTTTGCGGTCATTGTCATGTTCATGCCCTGAGTGCTCATAGTGTACTGCATCGGAACACCCTTAACACCCTTAACCTGTGAATTTTCATAGTAGCTTGCCGGCATAGCGATGTCTTCTGTTACGAAAACTTCCATAGTCTCGCCATCGGTTGTAACATTGTACTTGGTACACTTGTAACCAGCGATTGTCTTGGTTTCGTCGGTCTTCTCAACTACAGGTTCCGAGTCCTTCAGGTCGCCCGATTCCTTTGCTTCAGTCTTAGCCTTTTCGATGTCTTCCTTCGACTGCTGTGTAGCAAGCTTCTGGCCCATAACATCAATAAGAACGATTGCGCTACCGTCTTCGAGGACAACCGAACCCATAGTGTACATTGGAGAAACCTGGTCCATTCTAAACTTGCCGTCCTTAACGTATGTTATCATTTCGGTAGGAACCTGTCCCTTGTACTGCGGGTCAAGGTCTTCGTAAGTAATTGCATACTTGATAATTCCTGCGAAAGTCTTTTCCTTCTTCTGTGCGCTAACCGAGAACGACACCAACAGTGCCATTGCCACGCATAATACTTTAACTAAAGTCTTCATATTCAAAATAAATTTATTTGTTGTTACTAATTTAATTAAAATTCTACCTATATAAAAAATGTTCGCAAAGATAGTCATTATATTTTTACGGCTGCCATTAAAACTTATAAAAAAAACTTAACTTTTGAACAATGCGAGGTATAAAACAAAAATGATGCCGAAGAGGAAAGGGGAAATGATTTGAAGAATTGGC
>CACWOG010000267.1 GCA_902762455.1 uncultured Bacteroidia bacterium
AGGTTAGTATAAAGTTTGAAACGCTTCCGTCAGTGGTTCTGTTGTCGTAGCTTCCGTCGCCAAGCAAAAGCACGTTCTTTGGCATTTTGTTGGCAGGAGCTCTGTCGTAGAGCATCTTAATGAAGTTTCGCAAAGCGCAGATGTCGGGTGTACCAGATGAGAACTCGTTGTATATCTTGTCGGTTGCGGCAACAACGACAGTCATATTATCCTCTGTTTCGTGGATGCGTTTGATTTCGTTTGCCTGCGATGCGAAGTTCGGGTGCGTTATTATTATAAGGTCTGCATTTGATAGTCCGTGCAGGTTTTGGTTGCTTACAGAACCGACATCTTCCGCATTGTTGTAGATGGGGGATGGGAAGGGGTACGACGGGTTGAAGGCGACGTATTCGTGAAGAGTGTCTGCCTTTGCCTTGAATTTATAGGTGTTTGCAGAGTATGTCCCTGCTATTGATTTGGCGTTTACCCTGTCGCTTATGTCCCAGATGACTGTGTTGCTTGTAGCTTGTGATATTGAAAACTCTGCTATTTTGTCGGTGCCTACTGATTTGAGGTCGCGGAAGTTGACAAAGCCGTTTTCGATGGAGAGGCGTTTTCTTAGGCTAACAGCAATATAGTCAATCCATCCGTTTGCGGTTGATGTGCTTTTCGAGTATGTTATTCCGAATGTTGTTGAGTTGCCTCTCGGTACGAACTTTTTTGTGAAGTTGGTTTCGTTGCCGTTTGCCGTAGTGGCGGCGATGTTTATTCTTCCAGCATTTGTTCCGTTGATGGTTATGTCGAAGTGGGAGGCTACAGCTGCCGCTGCCGCAAAGTGCATATAAACGGTTGCTGTGTCAGCGGTTACGTTGTTTTCTGTAAATTCATCAGTCATTGATGTGTAGTAACCGAAACTTCTCCAGAAAAAGTTTCTGCCAGATTTGACGATTGATATTGAATCTTTTTCGTGGAAAACGTATTTGTCGTATGTCGTTACCGATACGGATACGTTTGATGTGTTTTCCGATGGTGTTGCTACCGCGTTTTTCCAAGTGCCTCTGTCCGAAACGAAATAGTAGGAGAAGTCGGAATAGTTGTGGAAGTCGTGGGTGAACTTACCGTTTGCCTTGTATCGTATGTTGTGCGGACCGTCGGCATAGAACAGTATGTAGTCGCCATTGTCGAAAGATCCGTTTCAGTTTGCGTCAACTTTCAGGATGCTACGTTCAGGAAGGTCGTCTATGTATTTGTCGGCGAATATCTGAGGATTGTTGTCGCGTATGGTTTTCGATTCCATTCCTCCGTAGCCGAATATTCCAATAGACGAGAAGTTACTGAACCCCATTTCGGTAAGTTGGCTGTATGTCAGTTTGTAAATCCCTGATTCAGAAACTTTTATCTTGTACCATTTGCCTGCTGAAAGTTTTGAAGTGCTGGCGTAAGTTCTTGATATAGCTCGCTTTAAACTTTGCTTTGTTGTTATCTCGCATTCAAAGTAGTTGGCAATCTCTATTGCACCTGTCGATGGATTTCTCCTTAACGGCATGATTTCGAACTCGATATAATTTTGCTTCCTGTAGTTGACTAGTTTTGCGCTTATTTTGGGTTCTGTTCCAATTTCGTCAATCTTATATATACCTTTATATATAATAGGGTCAACGTCTGTGTATGAAACTTTTTTTAGTGATACGCCAGTTATAGCTGTTCCATCTGTTGCTTTGACAGTCTTTCTGTATATGGGAAGGAAATCTCCGTCGCGATTGTTGCCGTTTTTAAGAAAAATTGCCTTTATTTTTGAACTGTCAGGAGTAAAAAAATCGGTAGCACCAGTTATGAACAGCGAATCTTTAATAAAAAAAGTTTGTCCGAAAGTTGTTTGTAACAAACTGATTATTAATAATATACAAAATATTTTCTTCATCTGTTAAAAAAAAACAAAAAAAAAAGTTCATTTATTTCTTCAAACGACAAAAATAATGTAATATTGTGATTTTTAAATTATGGACGAAAAAATATTTATCATTCACTAATAATAGATGGTAAAAATATTATGGTAAGACGATTCTTGATATTGCTAACTCTGCTACTATTAGGGAGTTATGGAGTGATGAGAGCACAGGACCCGCACTTCTCGCAGTTCTATGCAAATCCCCTGTATTTGAATCCAGCTTTTGCAGGTTCGGAGCGTTGTCCGCGACTTTCTTTGTCTTATAGGAACCAATGGCCTGCTTTCGGGTCAACATACGTTACCTATAATATAGCATACGACCAGTATTGGCATGCACTAAGAGGTGGCGTTGGAATTTACCTTATGGATGATGTGCAGGGCAGTGGTGATGGCCGTATCAATTTGGCTACAATAAACGCAATGTATTCTTATACTTTGCAGGTTTCTAAGAAATTTTCGTTAGCGGCTGGTTTTCAGGCTTCTTTCGCTATGAAGAGGATTGACTGGGATTTCGTATTCCCAAATATGATTCATCCTCTTTATGGTCCAATCTATGCTTCGCTTGAAAATCCTGACATAATAAACAGCAAACGCAATTATGTCGATTTCTCCGCAGGTATTTTGGGTTTCACAGAAAAAGTGTTCTTCGGTGTTGCAGTTCACCATCTTACAGAACCGTCAGAGTCTTTCTTGAGAGGTAGTGATGCTGTGCTTCCTAGAAAGTACACAGCGCATTTCGGTGCGGAGATACCTATTAATAGTACTAAGTTCAAGAGAGGCGATCTCCTGATTGCTCCACAGATATTGTTCCAGCAGCAAGGAGCTTTCTTCCAGCAGTTCTACTGGGGTATGTATGTGTCGAGAATGGGAATACTAGCAGGTTTCTGGTTCAGGCAGACCTTTGAATTCCAATACGATGCATTTGTTATGATGGTAGGCTACAAGTACGACAAGTTCAGAGTGGCTTATAGTTATGACCTTACAATATCCAAGCTGAGCAACTCTACTTACGGAGCTCACGAGGTTTCTGTGGCATATACATTCGGATGCCACGAGAAGGCAAAGAAGATTTCAACAATAAGTTGTCCATCATTCTAGTACTAATATAAAAATTAATGTTTTATGAAAAGGAATGGTTTAATTTTCATGGTGATTCTTGCAGCGGCAATTATGGTTGCTTCTTGTAAGAAAGATGTTTCCAACACCACTGGTTGGAACTACAATGACCCCAATTTCGGCGGATTCCAGAATCATCCCGGCTACGAACAGGAGACTGGTCCTGGTTTGGTTTTCATCGAGGGCGGTACTTTTGCAATGGGTCGTGTCGAGCAGGATGTTATGCGCGACTGGAACAATATCCCTCGCAGGGTGACCGTATCGTCATTCTATATGGATGAAGTCGAAGTTACTAACCTTGACTATCGTGAATACCTATATTGGTTGTCGCATGTTTATGCATCAGACTATAGGTTCCTTTACACACAGGCTTTGCCCGATACTGCAGGCTGGAGAAGCCGTCTGGCCTACAACGAGCCATTTGTCGAGTTGTATCTGCGCCACCCGGCATACGAAGACTATCCAGTTGTAAACGTATCTTGGAATCAGGCTTCAAAGTACTGTGAATGGAGAACAGACCGCGTTAACGAGTACATTCTTATGAGAGAAGGTATCATTGACAAGTATCTGGCTCCGCAGGACCAGGCTAAGCATTTTAATGTTGACGCATATTTGTTCTATGCCGACAATCTTGACCTTCCTGTTGATGAATCGGGTAAGGGTCCTGATGGTAAGGTTGAAAACCTCTACGTTGACCCGTCTGTTTTGAAGGCTGGTCGTAAGGGCGGAAATGCTAACACTGGTGACGACAGACGTTGG
>CACWOG010000268.1 GCA_902762455.1 uncultured Bacteroidia bacterium
TATTCGCTATTATGAATGGCAACAAAATGTATGATGAAAATTTTTCAAAAAATATTTGGTAGTTAACACAGTTCATTCCGTAAGACAAAGCGAACAGCAAAAGGAACGTTGCTTGTGAGCCTGTCTATGCGGAATCTCCTTTAGAAACGTTTTCAACAGGAGATTCCGCATAGTTGAACAATATTACGCTCCCCGTTCCGTATCGCGTTATTGTTCTAACTTGTGGAATGACACACGAGTGGCATAATTTTTAGTCAACTTGTATATAGTTACCTTTTACTTTGTTATTTCGTAGAGTATATCCAACTTTGGGGTAAGGATAATTTCAGTTCTGCGGTTCTTTGCACGTGCTTCGGCGGTCTTTGCATCATCTACAGGCAGATAGCAGCTACGTCCCGAAGCGATAAGTCTTACAGGGTCGATTTTTGAGTTTGCCAAAATTATCTTCACTATGGAGGTTGCACGCTTAGTGCTTAAGTCCCAGTTGTCCTGTATGTTGCCGTTTCCGCTGTATGCAAGGTCGTCGGTATGACCTTCGATTGTAATATTTACGTCCTGATTGTTTTCAAGAACGGCTGCCAATTTTTTCAAAGCGTCCTGTCCCTTGGGGTCAACATCCCACTTTCCCGACTTGAAGAGCAGTTTTTCGTCAAGAGAAACATAAACCTTTCCTTCTTTCTGTGTTACCGACAGTCCATTGCCTTCAAAACCCGAAAGTGCTTCCGAAACCTTGCTCTTCAGTGCGTTCATTGCAGAGTCCTTAGCATTCAGTATGGCTTGAAGTTCGGCGACTTTGGCAGTTTTGGAATCAAGTTCCGAATTTTTGCTGCTAAGTTCGTTGCGTTGTGATTCAAGCAAAGAGTTCTTTTCGTTTAATTCTCTTTCTTTCTGTTCGTTGATAAGCTTCATTGCTTCAAGTTTTGCTCTTTCCTGCATCAAACTCGATTCAAGATTTCTAAGTTCATCCTCCTTTGCCTGAAGTTCGTCACGCGATTTCTGCAAGGCGGCCATTGCCTTTTGTTGTTCGCTGTCGGCACTGGCGCGGAGTTTTTCCTGATTTTCGAGAAGTTGGTTGTAAAGCGAACTTATCTTGTCGTACTGCTGGGTGAGTATTCTGTACGAATTGCTCTTGATGGCAGTGTCGGCTACAAGGGAGGAAATTTCACGCTCGTTCCTTTTGATGTTGGCTTTCAGTTCGTTGTTCTCGGTAACAAGGTCTTCGTTTTGCTTCTTTAGCTCGGTACGTTCCTTTTCGCAGTTTTCCTTTTCTGCCATTACATCCTCGAACTTTTTTGACGGCACGCACGAGAACAAAAATCCAGATATAATAGCGATTAAGACTATCGTTTTAGCTAATGAATTGAATTTCATATAAATAAAATTTAAAATATTAAGATTGCAAATATATTTACACCCATAATATCATTAGCATTTTGTCTTTTAAATTTATTTACAATTTTATGTTAATATTTGTTTGCAAGTATTGTTTTATTTTTTGTACTTTTGCCATTTCTAAAAAAATAGTGTAATTGGATTAATGGTATGTCGTATAAGTTTTTAGACGAAATAGACTCTCCTAACGACTTAAAGCAGGTAAATTTAGCCGATTTACCTCAAGTCTGTGATGAACTTAGGCGGTTTATCATAGAGTCGGAGGCCGTTAATCCTGCGCATTTTGGAGCAAATCTTGGCGTTATTGAACTTACCGTCGCCTTGCATTATGTGTTTGACGTGCCCAACGACAACTTGATTTGGGATGTCGGACATCAGGCATACGGGCATAAAATCCTAACCGGTCGTCGCGACTCGTTCAAGACGAACAGGACTTACAAGGGCATAAGCGGATTTCCGTCGCCAGCCGAAAGCAAATACGATAGTTTTGGCGTAGGTCATTCCTCTACAAGCATCTCCGCTGCACTTGGTATGGCTGTTGCAGCCAAGATGCACGGAAGCAACGAAAGGACAATTGCCGTTATTGGCGACGGCGCACTTTCGGGTGGCGAAGCTTTCGAAGCATTAAACAACACTGCCGTATGCAATCCAAATCTGCTTATTGTTCTGAATGACAACAAGATTGCAATAGATGAAACCCCCGGTTCGCTTCGCGAATACTTGACCGATATTTCTACATCAAAGACTTACAACAAGGTTAAGGACGATGTTTGGCGTTTTCTCGGCAAAGTCAATAAGCTTGGACCGGATGTTAGACATTTCACCCAGCGTATCGACAATGCCGTAAAGTCGATAGTAATGAGACAAAGCAATGTGTTCGAGTCGATGAACATCAGATACTTCGGTCCGGTTGACGGTCACGATGTGCTGTCTTTAGTAAAGCTATTCTCCGACTTGAAGAACATTAATGGACCTTTGCTCCTGCACCTTATCACTCAGAAAGGCAAGGGATTCAAGCCGGCTGAGGAAAATCCACGCGAATGGCATGCCGCTCCAGGAAAATTTGAAGTAGAAACAGGAAAACTTATAGATGCCGATGAAAATCCTATGTCGGCACAAAAATTCCAAGATGTATTCGGTGATGCTTTGTTGAAGTTGGCACGTGACAATAAGAATATTGTTGCAATCTCGCCAGCAATGGTTTCAGGAAGCGGGCTTACGAAAATGTTCGAGGAGTTCCCCGACAGATGTTTCGATGTTGGAATCTCCGAGCAGCACGCAGTTACTTTTGCCGCAGGTCTTGCAACAAAGGGAATCGTACCTTATTGCTGTATATATAGCACATTCTCGCAGAGAGCTTTCGACCAGATTGTCCACGATGTGGCATTGCAGAACTTGCACGTTGTAATGTGTCTCGATAGGGCGGGACTTGTTGGAAAGGACGGTGCAACTCATCACGGAGCATTCGATATTTCTTTCCTCAGGTGTATTCCTAACCTTGTGATTTCGGCACCTATTGATGAATACGAATTCCGCAACCTGTTATATACTGCACAACTCGAGAAGAACGATTTCCCTATTGTGATACGTTATCCGAGAGGAAAGTCTTACAATCCAAAGTCGGAAATAGAGTTTTCGGAAGT
>CACWOG010000269.1:0-521 GCA_902762455.1 uncultured Bacteroidia bacterium
GGCGGTTCCAGGACTAACAATGTATGCAGCTACGAAGGCTTATCTGAAAAGTTTCATGAAATCGCTACATCTGGAAATGCGTCACTACGGAGTACACACGACGGTAGTATGTCCAGGTGCAGTGGATACTCCTTTATATAATATAAGTCCAAAATATGAAGGGCTGATGAGATTCGGAGTAAAGATTCGCGTTGTATATCCACCGAAACTTCTTGTAAACAAGGCATTAAAGGCAATGTTCCGCAAGCGTCGCTGCAAGACTCCCGGGTTTGTCAATTTGTTATGGCCACCACTTGTCAATGCTATTCCAAGAGGCATTGTCAGCAGAATATGGAAGAAATTTATTTAAATCTTAAATAGACAACATAAAAAAAAATAAATATGAGAATGATAAGGGATTACACATTAATTTTATTAGCTCTGGCAATGGTATTTACCGTCAATGCTCAGACATACAAGAATGTACAGTATGGCAACTTCGAGAACTGGGTTGTCCGTGATATTGAAGAGTCGTTAATAAT
>CACWOG010000269.1:534-3550 GCA_902762455.1 uncultured Bacteroidia bacterium
TCTATGCCATTGGTCCCCGCGACACCCTACGCGAAAACAAAGCACTGAACATCAAGCCTATATGGGCAACATCTAACACATACGCCAAGGTAGCAGGCATCTCGAAGACCAGTAACACGGTTTACCCCGAAAAGCGTGGCAACGGCTACTGCGCAAAGCTTACTACCGAATACGCAGAATGCAAGGTTATCGGCATTATTAATATAAAGGTATTGGTTTCCGGTTCAATATACTGGGGCAAGGCCCACGAACCTATCGACGGTACAAGCAACCCGTACAGCAAGATGAGATGGGGCGTTCCGTTCACCAACAAGCCAAAGGCTGTGGTACTCGACTACAAGTCGGCAATGCCAAACAAGGGAACAATCACCACTTGCAAGACCTTGTCGTCGTCGAGCCGCGCAGGAAACGACGAACAGCAAATACTTTTCATACTGCAAAACCGCTGGGAAGACGAGAAAGGCAATGTTTATGCAAAACGTGTAGGCACTGCCATCTATCACATTACCAGCCCAACAAGCGACTGGGTTAACGGATTCCGTATTCCCGTAATTTATGGTGATGCTACAAAATCGCCGAACTACAAGCCCTATATGAACCTCGGTCCATTGAAAGACAACTTCTACACAATAAACAGCAAGGGAAAGAATGTTGAAATACAGGAAGTTGGCTGGGGCGACGAGAGTACACCTGTGACCCACGCAATTATGCTGATTAGTGCATCGTGTCAGGAAGCATTCTCTGGGACTATTGGCAACACACTCTGGGTTGACAACATAAAACTAGAGTACTAAGATGGACCGGCTGCCCAACATAATACACATCGAGGATATGGAATTTTTCGCATTCCACGGTCACTACGATGAAGAAAAGTTTGCAGGGAACAGATTCTCCGTAAGCATTTGCCTGCACACCGATACCAGCAAGGCGGAAAAATCCGACAATCTTGACGATGCGCTTAACTATCAGGTCGCTTATGCAATTATAAGTGACATAATGACTAACACCAAGTCGAACCTACTGGAACATCTTGCTTCGAAAATACTTGATGCGTTGTTCTCTAGGTTTCCTCAACTTCAAAAGGCAAGAATAAGGATTGACAAGTTGAACCCGCCTATGGGCGGAAAAATTGGCAAGGTCGGTGTCGAAATAAAGAGGAAACGCCCCAAAATGTTGCCGAATTTCAAACCTTCGCACAAAATAGAATTGGATTAAAACATTTTTTTACCTAAGCATTGCCAATCGGTATTATATTAATAACTTTGTAGATTCAAATCTTAAAACGGAATTCTTATGAAGAAAAGAATAATTTTATTGAGCGCAATAACCGCCATAATGGCACTGGTTATTTTTGCAGGTTGCGACAAGTTTATGAAAATTGTCACGGTCAAGACTTACTTGTATTCAGATGCAACTTCTACATCGGTAACTTTGAAAGGAGAAGTCATTTCTACTGGCGGTAACGATGAGGTAAGCGAACGAGGTTTTTTCTATAGCACGAACAAAAACTTAAAGCCTGCGCTAACCGTTGAGTGTGGTCCAGGGCAAAAAGGTCCTTTTGAAGCTATAGTTAAGGGGCTTCAGCCTAATACAAAATACTATTATCAGGCGTATGCCAAGTCTGAAGACGATATGGATGTCGGCGATGTCCTTGATTTTACAACCTTTGAGCTTGATTTCATTTTAACAACTGAACAGCCAGAAATCCTTGGTGATGGCAGAGTTACATTTAAAGGCTCATACAACAACAAGGCAAATATCAATATTAATAAGATTGGTTTTGAATATGCCAAGAATGCTAATTTTAGGAATGCAGATACAGTATATGCATCTAATGTCCAGACTCCATTTTCCGTATCTTTGGAACTTGATGATGCAACATACTATTGCAGGGCTTTTGTTATGGCGGAGGAATCCACATTGTTCCTGTATGGAGACCTTGTTGAATTTGAATCTGTAGAACATATTCCGACAGTGACAACCAATGATGCGACCGAAATTACATCTACTTCTGCAGTCTTGAATGCCACTATAGCTGGAGAAATCAACAATAAGGGATTCTATTTAAGTACAAATCCAGGCTTTACAGGTGCAGAAAAGATTGATGTCGGTTCTGGTGTCGGAAATGGTCGTGTTGAATATGGAAAGACCGACCTTACCCCCAATACTACATATTATTACAAGGCATACGTTACATACCATAATGGTGCAAACGAACTACAAGGAGAGCGAAAGGAATTTACAACTAACCCAAGCAAGTAGCATTTTTTTATCAAAAAATATTAGCGGTCGGATTTCCTCCGACCGTTTTTTTTGACTATCTTTGCAATCTAAAATTTGACGAATGAAGTGTATAGGTTTCGCCAGCGATCATGCAGGCTTTGAATTGAAAACTTTTCTCATTGAATATATGAGACAGAAGGGCTATGAAGTCAAGGACTTTGGCACTTATTCTGCCGAAAGTTGTGATTATCCTGATTATGCTCATCCATTGGCAAGTGCTGTAGAGGCTGGAGAATGCATCGGTTTTGCAATCTGCGGAACTGGCAATGGCATAAGCATGACAGCCAACAAGCATCAGGGTGTGCGCTGTGCTTTGTGCTGGGATGTGGAAATTGCCGCTCTTGCCCGTCAGCACAACGATGCAAACATCTGCGGATTGCCAGCTCGTTTCATATCAAAGGAATTGGCAGTAGAAATTGCCGAAACTTTTCTTAAGACCCAGTTCGAAGGTGGCAGACACGAACGCCGAATAAAGAAAATTCCGCTTAAGTAGTCCGATGGAGGAAAAGCAGCCTAAAAAACGGTTCTGGACACGCTGGAAGGAAAATTTCCTTGTGAAATTCTGGCACAACCAGCAGTTGAAGGACAAACTTTACGAAATAATCTTTGGTTCCGAAACCAAGGCCGGCAAGATGTTCGACATCGTGCTGATGATTATGATTGTAGCCAGTATCTTGGTGCTCATGGTCGAAAGTGCAGGAATACCAAGGGCTTGGAAAATAGTATTCTTAGT
>CACWOG010000270.1 GCA_902762455.1 uncultured Bacteroidia bacterium
CGTGATACGGACAGAGCGGAATGCCACACCCAGTTCCTCATAACAATCTATCGGAACAGACCTGTCGGTATGATCATTCCATACATAACTCGGATTTGCGTATTCCACAGCCTTACTCAAATACAACACTGCAAGTTCCCTATCCTTTGTACTGTTTTTGTAGCACACCCCAATATTATACCACACATTGGGATTATCAGAATCGGCATCCTCAGCTTTCTTCCAATGATCAAGTGCTGCAGAATAGTTGTCTTCGTACATATACGCAACACCATCGTAAAAATTACTCATAAAAACCCTATTGGAATTCTGAGAATAAAGCCCTAAGCAAAAAACTACGCAAAGGATCAACAATATTAACTTTTTCATCTTAAAAAAATAACCTTTTTTATCTAATCATAAAAAAATTAACAACGACTCAACTCCCTATCAAGAGCTTAGATTCGTCAATTAGCGCACAAAATTAAAAAAAATAAAATAAAACGATTCACATTCTACAAAAAAATATTATTGACTTTTTTCTAATTAACATTTTAACACAACCAAATATAAATACATCTATTACTAATCGCGCAATACATTGGGTACTCGTCAGACATACACCGACACCGATTCTATTGATACTAAACAACATAAGCCAGATGAAACAAAAAAAATTACAACAAGAATGTTCAAACTTAGCAGTCCATAAAGAAAAGCCGCAAATTATGTTCCTTTGTTTTATGCCCACACAAAAAAAGCGGCATTACACCGCTTTTTCACAAATATTTCAAAATCACTTTTTACAGATAAATGTCTCTTTCGCCACCGTCAATCTTTTCAAGATTTTCGTTGATGGTATTCTTCAACTGCTGGCTTTCGACTTCGGCGACAAGTTTCTTTATCAAAGCCTTGCCTTTTGCCTTTGTTTCGGGCGAAGCAAAGTCGTTGAGGTACTCGTTGAAGGTGAACAAACCGTTAGGCATACAGAACTGCTTGATTAGTCCCGGCTTTGCCAAGTCCATAAAGTCAGCGCCAACACGACCCTTGCGGTAGCAACCTGTGCAGAATGATGGAATATATCCGCCATCTATCATATTGGAAATCACATCGTCCATAGTTCTGTGATCACCAAGCGAGAACTGGCTGCCAGTACCTTCTTCCTCTTCGCTGTATGCGCCTGGGTTGGTACGCGAACCTGCCGAAATCTGACTTACGCCGTACTCGATAAGTTCCTTACGCATCTCGTCGTTTTCGCGGGTGCTGAGGATAATACCAGTGTAAGGCATTGCTATACGGATGATTGCGATAATCTTCTTGAAGTCGAAATCGGAAACCGGATGCGGAATGTGGTTTGTGAACTCTACGCCATCGGCTGGTTCGATACGCGGGAAACTTACTGTGTGAGGTCCACAACCGAAAACTTTCTCCAAGTGAGCAGCGTGTTCCATAATTGCCAGAATCTCGAAACGGTAGTCAACAAGTCCGAACAAAACGCCAAGACCTACATCGTTGATTCCACCTTCCATAGCGCGGTCCATAACGGTCAGACGGTTAAGGTAGTCGGCCTTCGGTGTGCCTGCCGGATGGAATTCCTTGTAAGCAATCGGGTCGTAAGTTTCCTGGAAGCAAACGTAAGTACCAATCTTCTCGGCTTTCAGACGCTTGAATTCCTCGACTGTCAATGGAGCCAGCTCAACATTGATACGGCGGATGTAGTTGCCGTTGTCGCGTGCTGCGTATGTACGGCGGATAGCTTCGCAGTAGTAGTCGATGTCGTTGCGTGGCGACTCACCGCAAATCAGCAGTACACGCTTGTGACCTTCGTGGAGCAACACCTTGGTTTCCTGCTCGATTTCGTCCATTGTGAGCACTTTACGCTTGATAGCCTTGTTGTCGCGACGGAAAGCGCAGTAAACGCAGTTGTTAACGCAAACATTACCAGTATAAATAGGTGCGAACAAAACGAGACGCTTGCCGTAGATGCTTTCCTTGGCGAATTTTGCTGTCTCCATTATCTTATGTATCTGGTCGTGGTCGGTAACACGCAGAAGCACAGCCACATCCTCGAGCGACAAGCCTTTCAGCTTACGAGCCTTTGCAAGTACTGCATCGAGTTCCTGTTCGGTAGGAATGCTACCATTAACTAAATTATAGAGTTTTTCTCTATCAATGAAATTTTTAAACTTTTCGTCCATATTCTTAAATCTTTTATGCTGTTGTTATTAATGTCGATTTCGCCTTGAGACCTCTCAGTCTGCCAAGTTTTCCTGTCAACGAATTGATGGTGTCGCCGTCGCTCTTTACGACAAGTGTGATAATGGAAATGTTTTCGTCGCGCAGCGGCATTCCGTTTCGCGAAAGGATTATGCTACCGTACGAACTCAATAGTGCGTTGACTTCCTCAACGACATTCACATCTGTGATAAGTATGTTTATTGTGCCAATTTTCTTCTCCATCAGTACGTTGACTTTTGAATCAGTTATTCAGTCAGGTTCTATAAATTCACCGTTTTAAAATTTAATCAATGAATTCAGAATATAAAACTTTTCGCCGTTTTTGGATTTCTTTTGGCATCTTACTGTTTGTCAGTCAGTCACAATGCCCGCATTGTTCCTTTCTTCCGCGCAGCAACCTGCTCAAAACAAATCTCAAAACCAATCGAAATCAATTTAAAGAACCTGCCTTTTTTAGAACTCTTTGAAAGCGATAAATCCCTTCCGCAGATTTCGAAGCAAAGATATGTATTATTTTTTGAAATGTGCAATATGTTTTACAGCATATTGAAATTTATGCGAACAAAAAAAGGGGTTCCGAAGAACCCCCAAAATAAAAATATGGAAAAAAACTATTTAATGTTCGGTTCTTCAAGTCCGAGACCTTTCTTCTTGTCAACACCCTTGAGGATTATGCCAAGTATGAACGAAGCCACGCCAAGGCAAGCCAACATTACGAGAGGCCATGTGTAGTCGAATGCAACAGGGTCGGTAACACCTGGATTTGTGCTGTCGAGAACCTTACCTAT
>CACWOG010000271.1 GCA_902762455.1 uncultured Bacteroidia bacterium
GCATAGGAAGGTCCGCCGATGAGCAGGAGGCCGATGGCCATCGCTGCAAAAAAGAGATTCTTTTTCATCTTATTTGATTTTTCCGTATTTGTATTCGTAAGGAATGTTCTTGTACTTGAGAATCATAAGTATGATGATGTCGGTTCCGCCAGTGTTTCCGCCATACGAAATTGTAAGTCCTACGCCGATTGCCGAAATTGCGGCTCCAAGCACAGCATTCGATAGCAAGTCGTTGGCAATCAATGGCTCAGTTATTATCGACTGGAACAATCCGAACAATGCTGAACTTATTGCCGTACAGAATATGGTGTTGATGGCGAAACGCTTGCCCAAGGTCTTTGCACCTATAAGGATAAGTATTGCGTTGAGCACGAAGTTGCTGATGCCGACAGGGCAGGAGGTACCGTAGTACAAGATTGTGGATAGACCAGCGATTCCACCACCGGTGAGCTTGTTTGGCAACATGAATGCCGAGTATCCGAATGTATATATTACAAGTCCGATGAGCATTAGAATGTAGTTCTTCACCGGATTTTTGAGTTGTTTCAATTTGTCTGTTTTCATGTTTTTTTGCTTTTATTAATATTGCTATACAATTCCTTCTCTCATTAAATCGTGCAGATGAACAACACCGAGGTATTTGTCGCCATCGACGATTAAAACCTGAGTTATGCTGTTCTTTTGCATCATCTGCAGTGCATTGACGGCCAATTCGCCATCCTGTATGCACTTTGGCGACTTTGTCATTATATCGGCAGCCTTTATGTCCTTGATATTGTCGTAGTTGTTGAGCATACGGCGAATGTCGCCGTCGGTGATTATGCCTAGAACTTTTTCGTTTTCGTCAACCACTGCAGCGGCGCCGAGACGCTTGCTCGAAATCTCTGAAATTACGAACTTTATGCTTGCATCGGGCGAAACCTGTGGCTTTTCGTTCTGCACATAGATGTCGTTTACCTTTAAATATAATTTCTTTCCAAGCGAGCCGCCCGGATGGAATTTTGCAAAGTCGGCAGGAGTGAAGCCTTTCATTTCGAGCAGGGCAACCATCAGTGCATCGCCAACAACGAGTTGAGCCGTGGTACTCGATGTGGGAGCAAGGTTGTGAGGCGAAGCTTCCGAATCGACAGTGGAACGCAACACTATGTCGGCAGACTTTGCCAGAAACGATTCCGTGTCGGAAACAATGGCGATGAGCAGGTTGTTGTTGCGCTTTATAAGCGGAATTAAAACCTTGATTTCTGGAGTGTTGCCACTCTTGGATATACATATTACCACATCGTCGTCCTGCACAATGCCAAGGTCGCCGTGAATTGCATCGGCGGCGTGCATAAATATTGCCGGAGTGCCAGTTGAATTTAGGCTGGCAACGATTTTTGCGCCTATTGCAGCACTTTTGCCAATGCCTGTTATTACAACGCGACCTTTTGATTCTGAGATTCTTATGGCAGCTTTTGCAAAGTTGTCGTCTATATAGTCGGCTATTTTCCGAATAGCATTTGCTTCGTGTAAAACTGTGCGTCTGCCAATACCTATTATTTCCTGATAATCCTGCATGAAAAAATTTTTTTGCAAAATTAATATTTAATCACAAAAAAAACTTATCTTTGTTTTCGTATGACCATGCCGTTTTTCGACGGTGTGCCTAAATTATATTAAGGTATGGACGCAAGAGAAGAAAAAATATATGAACTCTTAAAGAAATATTTCGGGTTCAGCGATTTTAAGGGACAGCAGAAGGAGGTGATTCTCAGTCTTTTGGACGGGAAGGACAGTTTTGTGCTTATGCCTACGGGCGGTGGTAAGTCGTTGTGCTACCAGTTGCCTGCATTGATGCTTGAAGGCACTGCTATCATTATCTCTCCGTTGATTGCACTTATGAAGAATCAGGTGGATGCAATGCGCGGTTTCAGCATGGAAGAAGGTGTGGCTCATTTTCTTAACTCGACATTAAGCAAAGCGGAAATAACAGCGGTTAAGGACGACATATTGTCGGGCAAGACGAAACTTCTTTATGTTGCGCCGGAATCCTTGACAAAGGAGGAAAATGTTGAGTTCCTGAAAAAATTCAAGATTTCGTTCTATGCAGTTGACGAGGCGCACTGTATTTCGGAATGGGGACACGATTTCCGACCAGAATACCGCCGTATCCGTTCCATTGTCAACGAAATAGGTCGTGCTCCGCTGATGACCTTGACCGCAACGGCAACACCAAAGGTTCAGCACGACATACAGAAAAACTTGGATATGCTTGATGCAAATGTTTTCAAGTCATCGTTCCGCCGTCCCAACCTTTATTATGAAGTGCGTCCGAAAATAAATGCTACCAAGCAGATTATCAAATATATAAAGGACAATCCAGGCAAGTCGGGCATTATATACTGCCTTAGCCGCAAGAAGGTTGAAGAATTGGCAGAAATGCTTGTCGTCAACCAGATAAAGGCTTTGCCTTACCATGCAGGAATGGATGCCGCAACGCGTTCGCGCAATCAGGACATGTTCCTTAGCGAGGAGGTTGATGTGATTGTGGCTACCATTGCTTTCGGTATGGGAATCGACAAGCCGGATGTACGATTTGTAATCCACTACAATATTCCTAAGAGCCTCGAAGGTTATTATCAGGAGACTGGCCGTGCAGGTCGCGACGGAGGCGAAGGCAAGTGTATCGCTTTCTATACCTACGATGATATTCAGAAGCTTGAAAAATTCATGCAGAATAAGCCAATGAACGAGCAGGAGATTGGCAAACAGCTTCTTGCCGAGACGGTTTCGTATGCTGAATCAACTACTTGTCGTGTGCGCCAGTTGCTCAACTATTTTGGTGAGGAAATGACCGAGGATTGCGGAAATTGCGACAACTGTCTTAACCCGAAGGAAAAGTTCGAAGGCAAGGAAGATGTGCAGACCGTACTCGAGACTATCATTGCCGTCAAGGACGGCTTCAAGGTCGATCATATTATAAATATATTGATAGGTAAGGCCAC
>CACWOG010000272.1 GCA_902762455.1 uncultured Bacteroidia bacterium
ACTCCGTCTTTTACTTCGGTCGCAACATATCGCATTATGTTTTCGTGGACGGTGACAACAACCTTGGATTCGTCGCTCTGTACAATCTTGATATTGAAAATACCCGCATTGCATATTTTTTCGAAACTTTCAAGTTTGCGAGTCTCTGTTATTACCTTACCTTTTCCTTTTATCTTGTCGTTTGATAAAGAGCAGGTGCTTACAGATGTTTCTTCTGTCCTAGTAATCTCATTTGCATGTATGGCTACCATAAGTGCAAATCCTATTAAAAAAAAGTATCTCATAATCGTAATTATTTTTTGTTATTAGCTATTGTCAAACATATTTCATCTCCGATATCCCTTATCATATTAGCGGGTTCGCTGTTCATGAATGCTGAACGAATTTTGTTTGCGCTACGGCGCAGAAAAGTGCGGAATCTACTTTCCTTAATTATTGTAACTCCGTTGTCTTGTGACTGGTATGCGAACAAGTCCTCATCCGAGGCATGGTTCTCTGGTTCTATATTTTCGATAGAATCTGTATTCTCGGTATTTTGTTCTGCGATGTAATTTTTCTCGTCGATAACTGGCAATGTCTCGTCGTTTGCAATGCTGTCGAGTTCTGTTCCGGCAATGTCCTGACTGTCATACAACGACGATTCGACGATGGTATCGGTGTTGAATGCCAAAGTTTCGGTCGGCGCGTTGTTGTTTTCATGAGCCTTGACTTTTCTTTGGAAATTCAGCACTTCCTTTAAGTCGGGTTCTGAATTGTTGGTGTTGCCTACGACAATTTCTTCTGTCATATTGTCGGTCTGAGCATCCGCAATTGTTTTATTGCCAATGTTTTGCGGAATGTTGTTCTGCTTGGGATAGGTAATTGTGTTTTCTCCGTTTCCAAAGGCATTGTATAGGATTATTCCACATGCGGCAATTAGTACTATTGATGCTGCTATGGAAACAGGTCGTAGCCAGAAGACTATTCCGCGTTTCTTCAGGCCGTCCTTGTCGGGGTAGTGTACGTTCATGTCAGGCTTTTGGATTGTAAGCTTGTATGCTTCGTACGACTTATTTACATTCTGATTGGTTTTTATTTTGGTGTCAATGTATTTTTCGTCTTCTTCCGAAATAACTCCTTCTACCTTTTCGATGAGGAGCCTTTCTGTGATGTTTTCGACCGAAAGCATTTCCTTTCCTTCGAATTTTGCATCTTCTACGTCGCTGTTTTCGAGCATTGCCATGACATCGGGATTACTCTCGAGGTATGCCATGAGTTCGGCTTCTTCCGTTTCGGAGAGCTGGCAATCGAGGAACCTCTGCCACAATTCTTCAATATTGCTTTGATCTATCCTTGTCATAGCGCGTTCTCCATTTTGACGATATAGTCCTTTAATACTTTCCTTGCGCGGAAAATGTAAACTTTCACTTGTGTTTCGTTGAGACCTGTGATTTCTCCAATTTCGTTGTAGGAGTAACCTTCGTAGTCTCGGAGCAGGATGAGCTGGCGTTGCTGTTCCGGAAGTTTTGCAAGTGCGTTTTCCAGAATTTCCTTCAGTTCGGAGTTGCTGTCGTATTCTCCAGGTTCGTAGCCGGTTCCAATAGCATCTTCTGCCGTGCTGAATTTCTCGTGTCTGGTTACGTCTATCATCCTGTTGTAAGCAACTTTGAACAGAAAAGACTTTGCGTTGTCGACTTCGTCGCGGTTTGTCCACAGCTTTGCAAAACTGTCTTGCACTATATCTTGTGCAAGCTCGCTGTCCTTAATGTTCGACAGCACAAAGCGATAGACGTTGTCCGCGTACTTGTTAACCATAATATTGTAGTCTTCTCGTGTCATTGTTCCCTCTTATGACGTACATGCAGTACAAAATGTTACAAAGAAAATGAAAAAAAATTAAAGAACAATTTTTTTGTTTTGTGTATCACGATTTTAATAATTAGAATTGCCTAATAATAAATTATTTGTATCTTCGCACCGTAGTTTGAAGATGATAAGATTGCTCTCACATAGCGAAATTGATTTTGTCAAGTATGACGAATGCATTGAAAACTCGATGCAAGGCAAAGTGTATGCAATGTCGTGGTACTTGGATGCGGTTTTTCCCGATTGGTCGGTGTATGTGGTTGGCGACTACGATGTTGTGATGCCTGTGCCACTGAAACGGAAGTTTGGACTTGTGTATGCGCTTCAACCGCAGTTCTGCCAGCAGCTGGGAATTTTCTCGAAGTCGTGGCTCTCGAAACTTCAGGCACGCGAACTAGTTGGAAAGTTGCCTTTCCTGTATCGTCTTTGCTTCAATAGCGGAAATGCAGATGTTTGCAATGAGAAAAAGCTTCGTCCAAACTATGTGCTGGATTTGAGTGCCGACTACGAAATGCTTAATGCAAGTTTTTCGTTGCAGTGCCGTCGCAATGTGAAAAAGGCAAAGACTATTGTGCAACGAGTCGCCACAATTTCCAAGGACGAGTATCTGTCGTTTCTCTGCGAAAATGCCGGACAGTGGATGGGAAAAGTGCAGATTCCTGTTTTGACAAGGCTTATCGACAATGCTATTTTGGCTGGCTGTGCCGAGTTGGTGTCTGTCCGCGATGTGCAGGATAATGTTCTTGCTGCAGTATTTTTTATAAGGTGGGGCGGACGGTTGTATTATCTGTCGCCAGTGTCGAGCGAGAAGGGAAAGCAGTGCCAATCGATGACTTTTTTGCTGAACGATATTATTGAGCGTAATGCCAATTCATCGCTTCTTATCGATTTCGAAGGTTCGGCAATCGAAAGCATAAGGAATTTCTATGAGGGCTTCGGAGCAAAGGACGAGCCTTATCCTATGCTTGAGAAAAATATGTGGATAGCGAAAATATTGGGGAAATAATTTTCTGAAAAAAGTAACAGTCATCCGCAAAGCAGAGTGAACCGACTAAGTTACGTGTCGTGTGAAATCGCTTATGCGGAATTCCTTGCTTAGTAATGTTGTAGGAGATTACGGACAGCAGTCTTCACAA
>CACWOG010000273.1 GCA_902762455.1 uncultured Bacteroidia bacterium
AAACAGAAAAAAACGGTGAAATTGCAGTTGTGGATACTGTTGTCAATGACAGCGTTGTGGCGGAGAATGTTGCGGAGCCCGAGCCAGAACCAGTTTTCATAACGCCCGACTTGGCATTTATGGAAGTGCATGGACATGTGAAATCTGTTGAATATCCTGGCGGTAGAAAAGCCGTATTCGATGAGAAAGGCAATCTTGTTGATTATGCCACCGAATATTCTGGCGAAAATGGTGTTCAGATTGGTAGGGACGATGACGGCTACATTGTTTCAACCTACGATGGCCCGGGCGGAAGTGCGATGTACGACTACGACAAGGAGAATATGCGTCTCGTGCTTACTGCTGGCGGTGATGGCGCTTATTATTCCGAGTGTCATCTCGAGTATGATGAAGAAGGAAATATTATAAGGTACAATTTCGTAGATGAAGATATGGCTGAGGATACCCGTGATGAATGGTCGCTGGATGTTGAGATTGTAACGAAGGACGAGCAGGGCAACTGGACGGAACTGAAAGTGGATGATGGTATTGTAAAACGGGAGATTGTGTATTTTTAGAAAAAAAGAAAAGGTCATCTTTGTTATGGCAACTTCATAAAACATTTCAAATAATCGTAAACATAGAAAATAAAACAAAATTACAAATGAAAAAACTTTTGATAGTCATAGCAATTTTGCTTATTGCCACGCGGTTTGCAACAGCAACTCCCGGATGCTACTGGGTATTTTTCCGCGACAAGGCGAATACCTCTTTCAATCCATACGAATACTTTGATGCAAAGGCAATTGAGCGTCGCGAGAAATTGGGCTTGTCGCTGTACGACATTACCGATTATCCGCTTAACGGCGGTTATGTTGATGCTGTTTCGGCTTTGTCGGAAGAGGTTGTCGGTGAATCGCGCTGGTTCAATGCGGTAGGCATTATGGCCGAAAGTGCAAACATCGAAAGAATCAAGGCATTGCCGTTCGTGTCACGAGTTGTGGAAATTGCAGGGGAAATGGTTGTCGCTTCGTATGCAGGTATGGTTGACGAAGAAAACGACGAGACCTACGACATCGAAATGCTGAAACCCGAACTTCTGCCTCAGCTCGTAAGGATGCAGGGCGAAAAGTTTGCCGAAAACAACATCGATGGTAAAGGCGTCAGGATTGCCGTATTTGACGGCGGTTTCCCCAGCGTTGACAAACATGAGATTTTCAGCCACCTTCGCGACAACAACCAGATTATCAAAACTTGGAACTTTCCGAACAAGAAGGAATATGTTTATAGCTGGTCGTCGCACGGCACTATGACTTTAAGTTGTATTGCAGGCGTTTACCAGACAAGCAGCAAGGTTCAGAAACTTGGTTTGGCTACAGGTGCAGAATTCCTGCTTGCCCGTACCGAGGTGAATCCCGAACCTTTCAAGGAAGAAATTTGGTGGACGCAGGCAATGGAGTGGGCCGACCAGAATGGTGCCGACATAATCAGCAGTTCGCTCGGCTATGGCAAGGAAAGATACTACACAAAGGATATGGACGGCACTTCGCATGTTGCAAAAGCAGCAAATATGGCGGCTCGCAAAGGTATGCTGGTTTTCAACTCGATGGGCAACGAGGCTGATGACAATTCGTGGACAGTGCTTATAACTCCAGCCGATGCCGATAGTGTTATTTCGGTCGGTGGAATCGACGACTCGCTAAACAAGTACCGTCACATTGCCTTTTCATCCTACGGACCGACTGCCGATGGTCGTCGCAAGCCGAATGTTGTCGCTTTTGGTCACGCGTATGTAGCCAACCCAAAGGGCGGAATGACAATGGCTTATGGAACTTCGTTCTCGTGTCAGCTGGCAGCAGGCTTTGGCGCTTGTGCTTGGCAGACAAAGCGCGACCTTACCGCGATGCAGATGATGGCTGAAATAGAAAAGTCGGGTGATATTTATCCGTATTTCGACTACGCACTCGGTTATGGCGTTCCGCAGGCAAGTTATTTTGTCGATGGCGGCAAAAAGACTGTAGAGCCAACATTCGAGTTTGAAATGTCTGGCAACACCTTGAAGATTAAGTGCCAGCAGTTTGAGGAAAACACCGAGATATTCTATAACCTTATGCGTGAGGATGGCAGATTGCATTCGTACGAACATCTTGACGCAAAGGGTAATGCAGTGATTTCAATTGACAATATGGATTTTTATCCAAATTATACGATAAATGTATATTACCACGGCTATGTTGGCTCATACAAGAACGAAGGTAAGAAAGAAGGTGATATCGTATATGTTCGTCCGCCCAAAACACAGATGACAGGTGCGACAAAGATTATATCGAGAAATGAGAACCAGAGTAAACGGGAGTTCGGCAAACCGAAGAGACATCATTTGCTGTTGCAGATGAATGCAGGTTTTGCAGGTGTTAAGACTTTCGAAGGCTCCACCAACAAGCAGAAGTCAACTTTCTCGGCATTGGTTGGCGTGCAGTGGGATGCTTGCAAGAGGTATCATCTTGGGGCTGGTGTTGGAATGGGATTCGACGATTATAGAGGCACTTCTCTTGATGGAAATATTATTGCTACACCAGCTATGCCAGGTGTTAGAGATTTGATAAAAGAACGATTCCGCACATCTAACCTGAATATAGAATTGTTCCAGAGGGTTACGCTTGCCCATGGCGGACTTTTGCACAATGGTCTTACTTGGGACTTGGGTGTTTTCGGAATGTGGAACTTCGAAGACAGATATGTTCAGGTTTGGCAGGCAGCGATTACCGACAATTACAGAAAGTCAAGAATCATAAACAAGAATTACGACTTTATCAATCCGTTCCAGTGGGGTGTGAAGACGGCAATAACCTACGATATTGTTTCGGTTTATGCAAAACTTAGGATTTCCGATTTGCTCAATCCGTCTTTGTATCCAGGAACTTACAAGGACTTTATGAAACTGGAGATAGGTATGCAGATAATGTTCGTGAAATAAAGTCCTTGAAAGTTCCTGGATA
>CACWOG010000274.1 GCA_902762455.1 uncultured Bacteroidia bacterium
AAGCTGCCGTTCGCTCTCATCCCGCGTTCCCGTGTTCATAAGCATACAGCAGTGCGCCACATCGGACTTCACCCGATAGTGTATAATGCGTATTCCGTTTCCCAATGTTAAGGTTTCGTACACTCTGAAAAATTTTGCGCAAAAATAAGCATTTAAGATGAGTTTTATAATTTTTGATTTCAACTTTAATAACAAATTGACGGCAGGTCAAACAATATGTTTTTTAACATTTAAAGTTAGTAACATCTAATTTTTCCATTGCAATTTTTCACCAAAAGCATTAACTTTGCTTGTTTTAAATACCATATTAGCAATGGCACTGACAGCAGAAGAACAAACTTATATAGAAGGACTTTACGACGACCTGATAAAGTCGGCAAAACGGCTGAAGACCGAAGAGGACATTGCATTCGTCCGAAAGGCATTCGAACTTGCAAACGAAGCCCACTCGAAGATGCGGCGCAAAAGCGGAGAACCATACATAATCCACCCGATAGCCGTCGCTAAGATTGTCGCTTCCGAAATCGGACTTGGACGAAAAGCCATTGCAAGCGCACTGCTGCACGACGTGGTCGAAGACACCGACTACACCGTAGCCGACATAGAACGTATGTTCGGGCCAAAAATCGCCAGCATTGTTGAAGGTCTGACAAAGATTTCCACCATCCTCGACCAGGACGCTTCGAAGCAAATCGAGAACTTCCGCAAGATGCTGATGACAATGTCGGAAGACATCCGTGTGATAATGATAAAGTTGGCCGACCGTCTGCACAATATGCGCACCCTCGACTCAATGCCCGAATACAAGCAGGTGAAAATAGCCAGCGAAACTAGCAACGTGTACGCTCCTTTAGCCGAACGCCTTGGTCTTTATGCCATTAAGACCGAACTAGAAGACCTTTCGCTGAAGTTCACCAACCCTATCGCCTACAACGAAATCACAAAGAAAATAAACGAAACCCAGATAAACCGCGACAAGTACATCGACGATTTCATTGTGCCTCTGAAAAAGATAATGGACGAAAATGGCATCGACTGTACTATCAAGGGTAGGCTGAAATCGGTCTATTCAATCTGGCGGAAAATGCAGAAGCAGAACATTCCTTTCGAGGAAGTGTACGACCTTTTTGCCATAAGAATAATTTTCGACCACCCCGATGACATTACCGACGACAAGGCACGTGAAGAGTGCTACAGAATTATGTCTTTGATAACCAATGTGTACGAATACCATCCCGGAAGAATACGCGACTGGGTGAAAAAACCTAAGCCAAACGGCTACGAGGCTCTGCACATTACCGTTATGGGTCCGCAGGGACGCTGGGTAGAAATACAGATTCGCAGCCGAAAGATGGACGACATCGCCGAAAAGGGAATCGCTTCGCACTGGAAATACAAGACCGGAGAAAAGAGCAACAATCCCGGACTTAACTCCATGATTGAAAACATGAAGGAAACATTGAGCAACACGGATGGCTCATTCGATTTCCTTGACGACTTCAAGCTCGACATATTCACCAAGGAAATTCACATATTCACACCAAAGGGCGAAATTATCGATATTCCAAAAGGCTCTACGGTCATCGACTTCGCATACAACATACACACCGATGTTGGAAACCACGCAATTGCTGCAAAGGTGAACCACAAGATGGCTCCACTTTCGCAGACACTCTACAGTGGCGACCAGGTGGAAATCCTGACATCGAGGAAGCAGAACCCAAAAATAGAATGGCTGAACTTTGCAATGTCTGCACACGCCAAAAGCCAGATTAAGAAGGCTTTGAAAGCAGACAAGAGCGCCGACATCGACAAGGGACGGCGAATGTACGAAAAGAAGCAGAAGGAGTTGAACCTAAACCTCGACAGCAAGGACATACGCCACCTGCGCGAAAAACTTGACATCAGCACCGACGACGAATTCTTCTACCAGCTCGGTTCGGGACAACTTAAGGAAAACGACATTACCGAACTGATGACAATGCTCGAAAAGGAGAAAAACAACAAGGAAGGTTTCCTCACAAAGTTCTGGAAACTAGGATTCGGCAAGTCGAGTAGTCCCAAGAACGAGAAAATCAGCCACAAGAATACCTTCGTAATAAACGATGCCGAGAAACGCTTCTCGCTTGCAACCTGCTGCAACCCAATCCCCGGCGACGAAGTCGTTGGCTACATAACTCCGACCAACACCGTAATCGTCCACAAGAAGGACTGCCCCGAACTTAAAGGGCTCGCAACCACACACGGCGAAAAAATCGTCACCATCGAATGGGAAAGCTACAAGGGACAGTCGTACGAGGTGCAAATAAACATCGAAGGCATTGACCATCTGGGACTTGTGTACAACATCACAAAACTTATATCGCAGGAAGCTAACGTTAACTCGAATATGCTGCACTTCGAGACAAACGGAGAAATCTTTACCGGAAAAATCAGGCTCTTCGTGCAGAACAAGTACAATCTGGACAACCTTATCCACCAGATGCTTGAAATAGAAGGTGTCATAAAAGTATCAAGAGGCGAATAATATGGAAAGAACGGAAATAGAATCAATAATAAGGCTTCTGGAAGACCCCGACAATCAGGTGTTCGAAGGAATAAAGAGCGTGATAGTTGAGAATTTCGGTGAATTTTCGGGAGAACTTACGCGCAGACTTTATTCAGGCGAATGCAGCGACATAGAAAAAATGAGGATTGCAGAAGTCGCACAGCTCTCAATATCAAGGATTTTCCTAAACGAATTCCAAAACTACACGGCAAGACTTACGCCTGAGCCATCGTTGCTTGCCGGCACAGTAATGATAGAAAAGATTGCCGACAACACCTTTGATGCCCTTGATTTTTCACACTATATGCGCGAACTTTCGAGAAGAGTATGGCTTCGCCTAAGCGACAACACCAGCATAGAAACATTAAGAGTCATAAGGGAAGTCTTTGAAGAAGAGAACATTTTCGCTGATGAAAC
>CACWOG010000275.1 GCA_902762455.1 uncultured Bacteroidia bacterium
TATTTTTTGTGTTTATTGTCCGGCAGCATTTTATAAAGCTTTGAAGCGGTTGATCTTTTATTAACGACAATCAATGATGATGGCTTGGAAGATGCTCGTGAGAGCAGTTCTTCTTCACTGATCTCGCCTAAATTTATAAATTGTCCTTTTTTGAAATTTCCGAACAATGATCTGTCTGTTATCAGGTCTGTTATTTGGCTGTCATTCATACCTTTTGTAAAGTGCTGGAAATAAGCCTTCGTGTCAATTGGAGGCATTGTGAGCATATATATTTTTGCCCCTGTCGCTTTCAGTTTCTGTATTATCCGGTGGTAGGTATCTACAAATGTCTGTAGTGGTGTTTTGGCAATGTGCTCATGTTCAGGCTTATCGGCTATTTCTGCCCACATCTTGTCGCTGTCGTTGCCACCAAATTCCAGAAGAACGATGTCGTTCGCCGAGATTTTTTCCAGATGCTTGTCGATTATCTTTTCGCCTGCGGTTATTGTACAGCCGAATTTTCCGAGATTGCAACTTTCCAATCCAAGTCTGCGACTGCATATATCGGTAGCACTGTTGTCTGAGATTTTATATTTGAGGCGACCATTGTCGTATTCTGAAATTATACCTTTAATAATTGAGTCGCCGAATGCGAATAATTTTTGACTTTTCATTCCCATAATATTTTCGTTTTATTTCGTTGCAAAACTACGGCTGAATTTTGACCTGAAAATTTTATGTGATTTTAGATGTCCGTTTTTGACAAAATCTGTATTTTTGTGACAAAATTTAAAATATTGTGACGAATTATTTGCAAGATGAATTTCGTCACACCGATTTTTGGGACTAAATATGGATAATAATGACGAAAATTTCAGATAGATTCTTGTCTTTTAGTGTTCAGATGGCATATCTATTTGGACTGTCTGGATTCTTTATTGGATTTATTTTTTTGTATCGTCCGGTTCAGATTGTTGAATTTTTCGATATGGGGCGGGGGATAATGGCGTTCAATACCACTATGCTGTTTTGCATATTGTTTGGTGTCCTGCTTATTTCCCGTTTGTTGCTGTATGTGCTGCGACGCTTTTTTGTACCTACATGGCTGGCTTATTCGCTGTGGATATTTGGCGAAGTCCTTGTGGCATCGCTGTTTATGGCGTTGTATGTGACGCTTATGTATCATGGCGAATACCCTTACTTTGATGTGGTGGGGTTATGCCTGTTTTTTAATTTGATAGTGCTGTCGTTGCCGTATGTTATAATTTCGTTGTCGGTGGTGGCTTCGGAGGCAAACGATGTCGGCGAGCCGTCGGAGGGCGGTCTTATCCGTTTCCACGACAATACGCAGAAGCTTAAGCTGGTAGTGGCAGCCGATGCTGTAATGTATGTTAAGGCTGAGGAAAATTATGTCAGGATTAAGTATCTTGAAAATGGAGTGATTAAGGATTATGTGCTTCGTAATACAATGAAGTCGCTAGAGCCGACGTTGCAAAAGTACGGTATGGTTCGCTGTCAGCGTTCATTTTTTGTTAATCCGAAGCATGTCAAGGTCTTGCGAAAGGATAAGCAGGGTGTTGTGGTTGCCGAACTGAATGTTAGCGGAGCCGATACTATTCCTGTATCGCCAAAATATTACGATGCTTTGGAAAGATTGTTGTAAATCAGATGAATATGCCACAGAAAGTACTTATAATAGATGATGTCCACACTATAATAACCGATGGACTGAAAAATGCTGGTTTCGAGGTTGTTGATGCAACGAAATTGAACCGTGATGAAATTATTTCGCAGGTTGGCGACGCTTTTGGTATAGTTCTGCGTAGCCGTATCAACATTGACCGTGAATTTGTCGATGCTGCAAAATGTCTGCGCTATGTTGCACGCGTTGGTGCCGGTATGGAAACCATCGATGTGGAATATTGTGAGAATAAAGGTATTAAATGTCTCAATTCGCCCGAAGGAAACCGCGATGCAGTGGGCGAGCATACAGTAGGGATGTTGCTGTCGTTGCTCAATAATCTCAATCGTGCCGACCGTCAGGTGAAGGCAGGCGAGTGGAAGCGCGAGATGAATCGTGGTCGCGAACTGGGTTTCTGCACAGTGGGAATCATCGGATACGGAAATATGGGGTCATCTTTTGCTCGCAAACTTTCGGGTTTCGGTTGCAAGGTGCTTGCCTACGACAAGTATAAGAAAAATTATTCCGATGGTTATGCCAAGGAGGTTTCGCTTGATGATATTTTTGCTAATGCCGATGTGCTGAGCCTTCATGTCCCATTAACTGCAGAAACCAAGTATATGGTTGACGATGGGTTTATTGCAAGCTTTAAAAATCCATTTGTCCTACTCAATGCTTCGCGCGGACAAGTCGTTAAAACATCGGCGTTGGTTTCGGCTTTGCAGTCGGGAAAGATTGTCGCTGCTGGACTAGATGTCATTGAGTACGAGGAAACTTCGTTCGAGGCAACCAAAAAGATGACCGACAATCCCGACTTCCGCTATCTTGCTCAGTGCGACAATGTTATAATGTCTCCACATATTGCAGGCTGGACTGTTGAGTCGAAGATAAAGTTGGCTCAGGTGCTGTTGGATAAAATTTTGAAGATAGGACTATGATGTAGCAAAAAAATGTATTTTTGCAAAAAACACCGAGATGGATAATGTTTTTATGTCGAAATTGAAGGAACTTGCCGCAGAAATTATCCCTGCTGGCGGACATGTTTATCTCTATGGTTCGCGTGCTAGGGGTGATGAGCGTTCCGATTCCGACTGGGATTTGTTGATTTTGCTGGACAAAGAAAAGTCAAACTTCAACTACGACCACGACAATTACATTTATCCGTTTGTCGAACTCGGATGGAATTTCGGATACGATGTATCACCGCTTTCATATACTTATAAAGAATGGGAAATCAGGCATATAACGCCATTTTACAAGAATGTTGAAAATGATAAG
>CACWOG010000276.1 GCA_902762455.1 uncultured Bacteroidia bacterium
GGCTAACGAGGCTTTGCCAGGGATTTTGAAACGGTTCGAGAGCTTGAAGCAGGAAATGGAAACGATGATGAAAAAGCCCATAGCCCAGGTGCTGTTCGAGTACGAGAAAAAGGAAAAGGCTAGGTCTGTAGTGATAACTTCAATAGAAACCCTTGCAAAGCAAAAGTTAAAGCCTTACAATGTCGAGAATGTGAAATTTGACCACAAAAGGTATATGTCGCACATATTTGCTGATTTCAAGGATGGCAAGCAGCAGATTGACATTATCGTGAAGCACAAGGATTTGCAAAAGGCAGTCGAAACTATTGACAATGCAGGGCGGATAATAGAAATGATACAGAAAAACGATGTCGTCGTTCGTGGAAAAGTGGGGTATGAATATTAGAAATTAGGCTATGATACGAGAATATTATATAAAGGAGTTTATTTGGAAGTTGAAGGGAGGTGCTTCGGACGATGAACTTTTGGCAATCTTTTTTCAGCGCGAGATGGAGTACATTACAAGGCCATATTATGATGTAAATACCGATGAGTCGTTTACGAGTGCTACATTGAAAAGTGTTTTGGTCTCGCATAAAGTTCCCGAGAAAGATTTGAAGTTAAAGGCCAACTGCCTGTATGTGAAATTGAGTAACATCTCGCTGCGTCTTGAGACTCGTAAAAATTGGAAGACGACTTCTATTTGGTTTACCGTTCCTTTCCTTTCGAAGAATAATATGTCGGTAATGTGCGAGCCTGAAAATGTTTATAAGTTCCTAATGAAAGCCAACGATGCCGTTTCTGGGATTTATGCTGAATTTGAGACTTTGAAGCAGAAGGTGGAGAAGGAATTGAAGAAGCCGATAAGCGAGTATAGGCTGGAATTGGAGAAAAAGGCAAAGTCGCGTGCCGTTTCTGTTGCATCGGTTGAAGCAATGGCAAAGCAGAAGTTTGAGTTTCTTGGTGCCGGCTGTGTATGGTTTGACCATAAGGTAAATTTGTCGCATGTATTTGTGCAGTTTATGGGAGGCAAGCAGCAGTTGGATATTACTGTTAAATACAAAAATCTGAAATCTGCAGTTGAAGTTATGGACAAGGCCGCTCAAATAATCAGGCAAATAGATGATGCTGGGATTGTTGTGCGTGGAGTTACTAGGATGAGAAGATTGCATGGTATATTATGGGTATGAAGCGTATTTTTGATATATTTTGTTCGTTTTTAGGACTTTTGGTGTTGTCGCCATTGTTCCTGATAGTCGCGCTGTTGGTAGCGACAACTTCGCGTGGTGGCGTATTTTACAAGCAGGTTAGGGTGGGGAAGGACTTTCGCAACTTTAAGATTTTGAAGTTCCGTTCCATGCGTCCCGATTCCGACAAGAAAGGTCTGCTGACGGTAGGTTCCAAGGACAATCGCGTGACGAAAGTCGGTTATTTCATCCGCAAATACAAGATTGACGAGTTGCCACAGCTGATAAATGTGCTTGTCGGTGATATGAGTTTTGTCGGTCCGCGTCCCGAAGTGCCAAAGTATGTTGAGATGTACAACGACGAGCAGCGCAGGGTTTTGTCGGTTCGTCCGGGCATTACCGACTATGCTTCGATAGAATATCGCAACGAAAACGACATTCTTGCCAAGTCCGACAACCCAGAGCAGACTTATATTGACGAGGTGATGCCAGCAAAGTTGAAACTTAACTTGCAGTATATCAATGATATGTCCTTGTGTGTTGACATAAAAATAATTTTTAAAACATTTTTTAAAATTTTTGATTGATGATTAGAAAAAATGTTGTACCTTTGCACTCGCAAAATTGCCCAATGGTGTAATGGTAGCATCCCAGATTCTGGCTCTGATAGTTCGGGTTCGAGTCCTGATTGGGCAACTTCCTAAAAATCAAGTTTCAAAAATAGAGACTTGATTTTTTTTATGTTTTTCTTACTATTGAGTCTCTCTTATTCAGCTTTTACAACCCTGTGCGAAACCGATACGCCTTCCGATTTGATATTCACTATGTACAATCCGTTGGTCAAGTCGGATACGTCGTATTCAACGACTTCATCGTCAGTGACATACGCTCGGTATGAACGTAAAAGTACACCAAGTGGCGAATACAGGTCAACTGTGACATCGCGCGGCTTTTCCGTTCTGAGCCTAACAGTCAGCTTGTCTGCGATGGGGTTTGGTACTATCGACATGAAGTTTTGTGCTGTGGATTCTGATGCGTAGCCAACATCACCGAAATCAAGTTCTGCAACAACGGGCAGATGGTCGCTCATGTTGTAGAGTGCGTCAATTACATTTGACGGTAATGTGTTGTTCTGAGGATAGTTCAAGTCCTTATTGAAATGATTGCCATCCTGTCCCACCGCCCAATACGAGTTTTGGTGATATGTAATTCCCTTTGTGCCGTTGATAATGCTTCCCGACATAAGTATGAAGTCGAATCGGTCGTCCATGCCTCCGCTAGAAAAGCAGTCGTTGCTTCCGCTGTGTGTCGATTGGGTGTGATATTCGCTGAAATTCCAGTTGTTGGTCCATTCGCCAATCTGGTTCACAGGGTCGTAAAAAGCAATAGGCAGGTAGGAGGGATTTACAAGGTTCTGGAATGCAGGTTCGGATGCCCTATATACATTGAAGTCGCCGCAAATTATGAAATTGTCGTTGTTGCCTTGTGTGACAAGATAGTTCATAAACTGCTGAATTTCAGTTCCGCGTTGCGCTGAACATTCAGTTCCAGCCTTCAGGTGGGCAATTGCGACCTTCAATGTATCGTTTGACGTAAGATGCTTCAGCTTGTAGATGTTGATTTCGCGGATGTCGGTATCGACCTTTGTCTGGGCAATGAGTTTGAGTTTTGTCTTGTCGTAAAACAGGGCATTGTTGAGGTACTCGCTTCCTGATGCCGATGCCGATGCCCAGCGAGTGACTCCGTTAATA
>CACWOG010000277.1 GCA_902762455.1 uncultured Bacteroidia bacterium
CATCTTCAAGATGGCTCTCGACTCTGGATGGTGCAAGTCGGAAGCAGACTTTGAGTTCTGCCACGCCTACGCACCCGAAAGCCGCAACAGCATAGCCGCCCGCCGTCGCGAATGGCGAATTTTCGACCTTGTGGCTCCGTCGCTCAAGCTTGATGCCAACGACAAGGACTATCCATTTTCGGTAAAGCCCGACAAACCAGTGACTTTGGAGCAACTTTCGATGATTTTCCGCGACTACTACGAAGGCACGCCCTACGACATAACCCACGCCCTCACAGTCACCGACAAGGACGGCAAAGAGATTATCTCGCCGATGGCAAACCCGCAGATGCCTTACGACCAGATGAAAATAGAAAATGTCCGCGGTAGCTGGTACGATGTCGATTCAAAAACAGGCAAGATTGAAATGCTTGGCGAACGCACGATAGCCCGCTGGTACACAATGTATGCAACAATAATACAGTGCCGTTCGTGGTTGCCCGATGAAATTGGCGGAGTAGCATGGATTGCCCTCGACAATGTTGCCACTTCGATTTACGTGCCGTTCTACCCGCAAATCACGCAACTGCCCAAATGCTACGAAACGCCAGGTCGTCCAAACGGTTACACCCAGGAATCGGCTTGGTGGGCTTTCAACAGGCTTGGTACACTCACGCACCAGCGCTGGGGCGACATGCGCAAGGACGTAGTCGAAGCAGTGTGGATTCCGTGGCAGAAAGAACTTTTCGACAACCAGAAGAACATTGAACTCGAAGCAAAAGCATTGATGGACAAGAAGAACGGTCGCAAGGAAGCCATTGCAAAACTTACCGAATACTCAAATATGTGGGGACAAAAGGTCGTTGACAAGGCTTGGAAACTCGGCGATTTCCTCTGGACTAAATATGATGAGAAATTCTAATCCAATAATGATTTACTTTTTACGTCATTCAGCAAGTCAGAACAGACACGCGATACAGAACGGAGAGCGTTGTGATGTTCGACTGTGCGGAATCTCCCCAAGTACTAATTTCAAGGAGATTCCGTATAAGCGAGTTCACACGACACGTTCCTCTGTCGGTTCACTCTGCTTTACTGAATGACATCTTATTTTTATCCTAAACAATGTCATTGATTTACAAACACATATTAACCCTTATAACCATTACGCTACCGATTGCAGCAGTTTTCGGACAAAGCGATTTCATAGTTTCGTTGAAAAAGAATCTCGACAACTACAATCCGCAGTACATCGAAGCAGAAATTTCGTCACCAGTCGGCAACGAGCACCTTTACCCCAAGGTCATTATTTCCGAAGAGCCTTACTCTCTGACACAGAATGCGATATCTTACTATGATGCAATATCGTCATTGCCAGAGGAAACAAAAATGTCGATGTTAAAGGCGCACTCCGAAATAGCATACGCAGCCGAAAAATCAGGACTAGCCTCCTACCCCGACGAACTACTATGGCTACCGTTTGCGATTTCAGCATTCGGCAAGGAATACGAACTTGACGGCAACTGCGGTGTGTGGGGACTGCAATACCTATATGCAATAAAATACGGCGTAGAAATAAGCGAATGCACTGAAGGTCGCCACGACATTATGCAATCGACACCAGCAGCAATTCGCCAGTTGCAATATCTGCACGACAAGTTCGGCAAATGGAATGAAACTTTGGCAGCTTATCTTTTCGGCTCGTCAAATTTAAAGCGTATGCAAGTGCAAAACAAGCCTTTAAACGAAATTTACACATCGCTAGACCCGTATGGCAAGAACATTTTCGACATCTGGTGCGCAGTGATTTCGTGGGCAGAAAACTATCGAAACTGCAAAATCGAAATCAAGGCGATAGAACAGCAATACGACACCATACGCATTAGCGACCGCATTCATATCGAGCAGATTTCCAAAGTAATGGACATAAGTCTGAACGAACTGAAATCACTTAATTCGACCTTCCATTGCGAAGTCATCGACGGACGTCATACGGCAGTGACATTCAAGCTGCCTACTGGAAGAAAAGATGATTTTACAAGGCTTCACGACAGCATTGTCAAGTACAACGACACCATTTATTTCCCGCCGCCAAAGCCACCAGTAGAACCGAAAAACTACGTCGTTGAAGGTAATGGCGACAAAATCATCTACACCATACAGAGCGGCGACTACCTAGGCAAGATCGCGCAAAAATTCGGAGTGAAAGTCAGCGACATACAAGCATGGAACGGTCTGAGCAACACCAACATAACCGCAGGCAAAACACTTGTGATATGGACCGGGAAGAAACCAGCCTCGAATAGCCAGACTACCCAGCCAAAGACAACCACAAACACAACAAAGCCTGCAACACAATCAAACACAAGCGCGTCCACAACCGCTACATTCAACGCAAAGGACTACACTTTGGTTGAAACCTACACGGTAAAATCTGGTGACAATCCGTACAACATCGCCAAGCGCTACAGTTGGGCTACTGCAGATGAAATCCTAAAATGGAACAACATCTCCGACCCGTCGAAATTACAGATTGGCCAGAAACTGAAGATTTACAAGAAAAAATAATTATTTACGATTTTTGAAGTACGATTGACGATTTATTAATTCTCTCCTACACCAATCCGCCCAATCCGCTGACTGAGCTTCGCACCCTGAGCCGCATTAAGCGGAATCGAAGGGTCGAAGTCAAGGGGACAAAGATGAATGAAAAAAAAAACATAAAGGTTAATGATTGCGAAAAGCCTATTTTCATTCCCTTTCTACGAAGATTTCTCACAATGAAAACATTAAAATCTTGTGCAAAATCAAAATACAATCTGTATATATTGTAAATAATCCCCCCATAAGAACCTATCATTCAACAACTTGACACTTTTTAGAAAAATAATTAAAAAATTATTTGCCAGTTAAAAATAAAGCAGTATC
>CACWOG010000278.1 GCA_902762455.1 uncultured Bacteroidia bacterium
GCTTTCGAATTCTCAAGCATAAGCGCATTCTCAAAGTTTGTCCGCATACGCCTCGGCTGCTCGCCCCGCGACTTCCGAAACAAAGCCTACGATTCGGAAACAGGACAGAAAGGCGTGCTATCCTAAATGGTACTTCAGCAACTCGGCTGTAACCTCGTTAATAATAAACACATTATCTCTGGAATACCCTAACTTTTCAAGTTCTTCGACCAAAATGCCGCTGAAATAGTAGGCGATGCTTCCGCAAAAACCAATCCTGTACTTCAGATAGTCGGGATAAATAAGCAGGTAGTTGCCAAAGAAGTCTCTAAACGACTGACGCATAAGCTCCTGCATCTGCGGATGCTCGATGTGCTTGCTGATAATCTTGGTAAAGTTAGCAAGGTAACGGTTAGGATGTTCGCCCTTGTAAACGGACTTCAACACGGTTGTTACAGTTTCGCCGGTTTCCTCAAAAATCTGCTTTGTAAGCTCCGCATCGAAACGTCCTTCCAAGTAGCGTTTGATGAAAGTTTTTCCGATTGTCGCGCCACTACCTTCATCTCCAAGGATATAGCCAAGCGAAACAGGGCACTTTGTTATCTCTGTGCCATCGTAGAAACACGAATTGGAGCCTGTGCCTAAAATTGCCGCAACACCTTTCTCGTGCTTAAGCAGTGCCCTTGCAGTTCCCAGCATATCGGAGTAAATGTTTACGCATGCCTTGCTGAAAAAAGTTGACAAGGCTTCCTGCAGATGGGCATAGTTGTCGCAACTGGAGCATCCCGAACCATAAAAATATACATCGGTAACATCGCTGGCATTCACTTCCTTGGGGAAAGCCGCCGACATACAATACTCAACCTCGTCGCGAGTTACGAAATACGGATTGAAGCCAATGGTCTTAAATGTATGTTCCTGCCCTTTCCCGTCGGACAACACCCACAAGGTCTTTGTAGAACCGCTATCTGCTATTGCTATCATCACCTAAATTGTTTATTGTAAAGATTTTACCCACTCTTCAAGTTGCTCCTTGGTAGCATTGTTGAGCAGACGGCCTTCCTTCCAGTTGGCCTTTGGATATGCAGACTTCAAGTCACTGCAAGCCTGTTCTATTGGGCTGCTACCCGATGTTGCAAACGGAATGACAGTCTTTCCTGCAAAGTCGTAGGTTTCCATAAAGGTGTTGATGATAGTAGGGCAGGTGTACCACCAAATCGGGAAGCCTACATAGATTGTATCGTAGTCATCGATTTTGAGTTCTGTTTTCTTTATTGAAGGACGAGAGGTCTTGTCCTTCATTTCAACCGACGAGCGCGATAGCGAATCCCTCCAGTCAAGGTCGGCATCGGTATAAATCTGTTCGGGTACAATTTCGTAAAGGTCGGCACCGGCGACTTCTGCAAGTTGTGTTGCAACACCTCTTGTCACTCCAGAGGCTGAAAAATAAGCTACTAATGTTTTCATTTCCTTTGTTTCGTTTTGGTTTTCACTCTGATTTTCTGTTTTTCTTTCACTATTTGCGCAAGCTGCCATCATCAATGAGGCTGCAATAATTATGATACTGAATTTTTTCATTTTGTTGAATTTAATTTAGACTACAAATTTAAGTAATTTTTTTTCACCAAACAATAAAAAAACAAAAGGCATCCTTGCGAATGCCCTTTGAATGATAGAATTATGAAAATCGTTAGTTTTTCAAACCGAATCTTATGAAACCTGTAGCAACAAGTCCCTTTTCTACTGATTCGAGGTACTGAGCAATCGATACCTTTGAATCGGAGATGTAAGCCTGGTTCATAAGAGTTGATTCCTTGAAGAACTTCTGCAAACGACCGTTTGCTATAGCGTTTATCTTAGCTTCCGGCATGGTAGCAACAGTTGCTTCGGTAACTTCGGTTCTAATCTTGCGAGCTTCGTCTGCCTGTTCCTTAGTTATCCATCCCTTTGCCATATTGCTTTCGATGTGGTCGTCGCTGTCAACGAGGTTCGGGTTGATGCCAGCTTTCTTCAAAGCAGCGTCAACAGCCTTTGCGCTGAGTTCGAGCTTGGTCTTGTTGATTGCAATCGAGAATTCTTCGTCCTTAACCTTCTGAGGAACGCTAGCTTCGTCAACTGCGACAGGATTCATAGCAGTAACCTGCATTGCAACGTTACGGCCAACCTGACGGTCAACAACCTTGTTAAGACCGATTACTGTAGCGAGCTTGTTACCATTGTGGATGTATTCAACAACGTAAGGAGCTTCCATCTTGTTGTAGTATGCAAGTTCCATCTTTTCGCCAGTAACACCGCTTCTTTCAGCAACTGCGTCAACGATAGTCTTTCCGTTTACTGTCAAAGCCTTGAGAGCCTCGAGGTCGGTTGGAAGATTGTCACAAGCAACCTTAAGGATGTCCTTTGCGAGGTTTACGAAATCGTCGTTCTTAGCAACAAAGTCGGTTTCGCAGCTCAATGCGATAACAACACCAACGGTATTGTTCTTTGCAGTACCAGCGAGAACAGCACCTTCGGTAGCTTCGCGGTCAGCACGCTTGTTAGCGATAGCAAGACCTCTTTCTCTGATAAGATCCTTTGCCTTTTCGAAATCACCGTCAGCTTCGGTCAAAGCCTTCTTGCAGTCCATCATACCTGCACCGGTCAAATCTCTCAATTTCTTTACGTCAGCAGCACTTATATTTGCCATTGTCTTTCGGTTTTAACGTTAATACTAGTTTTCTTCGGTTTCAGCAGGAGCTTCTTCAACGTGTTCCTTCTTTGCCGAAGTTCTTCTCTGTCTCTTTCTTTCTACTGGAGCCTGTTCTTCAGTCTCTTCGCCAGCTTCCTTTGCAGTGTTTTCCTTTTCAACTGCTCTTTCGTCCAAACCTTCCTTAATAGCCTGGCACATAGTAGCAACGATAAGCTGAATTGACTTTGAAGCG
>CACWOG010000279.1 GCA_902762455.1 uncultured Bacteroidia bacterium
TTCAAGGCACATGATGAAAACAATGAAGCCAAGGTCGGCGACATCGTAGAAGTCATGGAGACAAGACCTCTCAGCAAGGACAAGCACTTCCGTCTTGTCAGAATTGTTGAAACCATCGCACTTTCCGCAACCGGCTATCACGCCGAACTTATCGGAAACAACCTCATAGGTTTTACCGTTGACATTGCAAACATAGGATGGATTGTCGGCTTATTATTCCTCATCTACCTAATAATCAATAAATTCTCACAAAAAGCAGCCACCTATACAATACGGACATTTTTTGCCGCCTACCTTTGCATATCCATAATTTTAATGTGCTATTTCGTATCGACGCACATTCCTCTCGACGGCATAATAACTGCATATTCACCACGCGAACTTTTTGCAACCCTAAAGGCGAACAGTCCGTACAACATTCCTACAATCATCATAATAATCATAATATCAATACTTTACATAGCAATACCAAGAAAGCCGTTCCGAGTGCCAAAATGGGCGCAAATCACCATATTCGTAGCGTTTATAGTAAGCGCATTCTACCCCGGTCTGACAAAAGGCAAAGTCGGTCCCGACAAGAAATACTACGTAATTGAAAACAAAACCAGATACCTTTACGAAAGCCTCAAAAACAAGGAAACAGTAATACAGTTCACCGACAGCGAACTTAAGGAAAAGTCGGAAAAATTTGCTTCGTACTTCCCTGAGTACGAATTTGTTGACTACCACTATCCATTCCTGCACAAAGAAAATACGACAGATGTCCTATCCAACTATCTTGGAAAAAGCGAATGCAAGCCTAACATAGTAATAATCATAGTCGAAGGTTTATGCAACTACATAAGCGGAAAAAACAGTACAATAGCCTCGGCAACACCATTCCTCGACTCGCTGTCGGAACACTCGCTAGTATGGGAAAACTGCCTATCTACATCTGAACGTACATTCGGAGCACTGCCATCCATACTCGGAGCACTGCCATTCGGAGAAAACGGTTTTATGTCATACAGGCGCAACGTGCCAACATTCAACACAATAGCAACCATTCTGCACGACAACGGCTACAAAAACACATTCTTCTATGGTGGCTGGTACGGCTTCGACAATATGGACATTTTTGCAGAAAGCAACCTTATGGAAATGTACTACGACAAGCCAGAGTACGAATCCGCAGAACAGCGCAACGAATGGGGACTGCTTGACGAATATATGCTCCTGCACTCGCTCGAAGACATAAAAACATCGGACACCACGCCTCGTCTCGACATCTACCTAACACTAACCACCCACGACCCTTTCAAATATCCGAATCAAGACGAATATATCAAAAAGTACAACGCATTGCCTCAAAAAGGAAAAGCGATTAGCAATACAAAGGAAAACGCCTCGTTCCTTTATGCCGACGACTGCCTACGCAAATTTTTCTGCGAGTACAAGAAAAGCAAGACTTTCAGCAACACAATATTCATAATCACAGGCGACCACAAATTCATTACTACCGACAAGAAAAATCGAATAGACAACTATCACGTTCCATTGATAATTTGGTCACCAATGCTTCGCGAAAAACACAGCTTCCCTGCAGTTGTTACCCACAGAAGCATCACACCAAGCCTACTAGCCCACCTTAAGCACACATACGGAATAAATACTCCAGAAAACGTGGCTTGGCTAAATTCAGGACTTGACACAAGCAATAATTTCGGAGCCAACACTTTCGCACCTCATTTCAACGACGGCAGAAGTTTAGCCGGACTGACATACGGAAACAAGTTCATTACCGAAGAAAAAACCTATACATTGGATTTTTCTGACGGTAAACTTACGCTTAAACCATTGAACGACAACCAATACAACGAATTTCTTGAACAATACCAAGCACTTGAAAATTACATTATGTCCAACGATGCGCTAATAAAGGAGTAAAAATCTAAATTTTACCTTCTGCGTACCCCATTTTTACATCCAGTTCGTAGTTGTATGACGAACGATGGCTATAACGCCCTTTTACATATATCAACTTGTCCTCGTATTTTTCGAACTCCTCATCAGGAACTAATTTTCCATCAATCGAAACGCAGCCATCACGACCATCGAGGACAGCACCAAGAGCCTCGTCCGTTTCCATGATTTCCGAAAACAAAATTTCATCATACGACGGCTTTACATACTGTCCATCCATAGTAAGCACACCGACCTTGCCGTCCTTGTGAAGTTCGAACATGCAGTCGTCGTACCACGAATGGCCGTTGTTCTCGTTGGTTATGTAGATTGGACGGAAAACGACCTCATCCATTATGCACGGAACGAGCAACCTGCCCTTCTTGTCGGCAACGCCTTTTTTCCCCGAATTTGAAACTATAAAAAACTTGTCGAAACTCGCGATTTCATCGTACTGGAAATCAAGAACAACCGTACCATTTCCATCGGGCAAGACCAATCCCCACTTTCCTTCCGACATTGCAGAAACAGGTAACTTACGGTCGTTGACCTTTCCACAGCAACATCCCAAACGCTCGTATTTTGCAGGCACAAGAACCTCATCCTTTATGTTTACCAACTTCTCACAGCCATTTTCCTCAACAACATAATCCATCCAGTCGTAGTTGTCGCAAATATCATAGAATGCAATTCGAGAAGCTTCAACATCCTCGTCAGGCAACTTGTTGGCTACCGCCGCCTTGTATTCCAAATATAGTTTTTGCATCTTAGAAAGTTGTTCCTTATGAGCGTGCTGTTTTTCCATCTTATACTAATTTATTTTCGTCCGCGAAAGTAGGAAATAAACATTTTGCGACAGCGACAAAGAAAAGTATTTATTAAAGGTAGAAGGTTAACAAAACTATATGCCTACAGCACGACTCCATTCCAAATAATTTGTTTACTTTGCACAAAAATT
>CACWOG010000280.1 GCA_902762455.1 uncultured Bacteroidia bacterium
TGTCACGGATGGATTTATTGCTATGGCGTATTATGCATTCTCCGAAGTTTCAACTGCTCCGCGTAGCGCTTCGGAATACCATTATATGATTTACGACCTTGCTACAGGCAAGCGAATGACCGAAAAGGATATTTTCAGCAATGTCGGCAAGGCAAAGGAAGTAATAGAAAAGTATATCTGGGAGCAGACAACCGAATGGCAGTCGGGAGAGGAAGAGGAAGCCTCGCAGGTTACAAACGAAGATGTGTTCAATGGCAACTATTTTTTGAACGAGGACAAGTTTTTTGTCTGCTACAATTCCAGCGTCTATTTTATCCCTGGTGGAATCGACATCGAAATTCCAAAGGAAGCGATGAAGTCTTGTCTCAAGCAGGATTCTCCGCTGTATAAATATTGGTTTGGAAAGGAGTAGTACTCGCTTGAAATTCCAAAATTTGTCAGATTAATATTTTTTATTTATTTTTGCATCAAATAATTGTTATTATGGAGCAGACATTAACATTGAACAATGCACGCGAAATAAGGATTGCACGGCTAATAAGCAAACTTGAGCAAAGACAGCAGGAAGTCCTTGAAAACGAGTTGGAGACATACATTTTGCTATCCAAGGCATCAGAACTCGACAAATCGGTAAAAAAGAACGAAATAACAATGAGTGAAATTGTTGAGGAAGTAAAGAAGGCAAGAAATGAAAATTAAGGTAGTTTTCGATACAAATGTCTTGATTTCTTTTTTCATTGGGGGAAAATTGCTTGATTTGACCAAGATGGTAAGGTTAAAAGGCATTGAAATCCTTAGCAACGAACATCTTTTGAGAGAACTGGAAAATGTCCTTTCAAGGCCGAAGTTCAAAAAGTACCTTTCGCTTCCCGTACACGAATACACAAGTTTTTTCAGAATGATATGCACTGAAATAACAACAACTGAAATCTTTTCCGAATGTCGTGACCCTAAAGACAATTTTCTGTTTGACATAGCGGAACAGGGCAATGCTTGTTATATTGTTTCAGGCGACAATGATGTTTTATCCGTCAATAATCCGAAATTCAGAACAATTACTTTGGGTGACTTTTTGAATATCGTTGAGAATATAAACTGAATTCCTGCTGGATTTTTCCAAACGAAAACATAATCCCTCTTTTTTGTGACTAATATTTAGTGTATTTCTCTCATTTTGTTGATGAATACTGCGGATTTTCTATACATCACATTTTGTGCATTTTTTCAATAATTAGTCGTATTTTTGCAGTCCTTTTTGCAAAGCGATTTTTACAATGAACTTCATAGAATTTCTACATAGCATCGACTATTTTGACCTGTTCAGCAATGCGCTTCTATATTGTCATTGCGGAAGTCAGACTGAACACGCGATACAGAATGGAGAGCGTTGTGAAGACGGCTCTCCGCAATCTCCTGCTACTTATTGTTTCGATTTGGGATTCCGCATAAGCGAACTCACAAGTCTCGTTCCTGCGCCTGTTCGTTCTGCATTGCGGAATGACGGTGGGAGAATGTTTTAATAAAAGAAAGAATTTTTACAATGAACTTCATAGAATTTCTACATAGCATCGACTATTTTGATTTGTTCAGCAATGCGCTGATGATTACCAGTTTCGTGGTAATAATGATGTCGCTCATCGAATATGTGAATGTGTGGACGCACGGGCGTTTCATCAAGGGAATGAACCGTAACGCCTTTGTGCAGGCGCTGATAGGAACTCTGCTCGGCGTGATTCCGGGTTGCATGGGAACATTTACTGCGGTGTCGCTCTATACGCACAAGGCGCTGTCGCTGGGTGCGCTGGTCGCTTGCCTTATTGCAACTTCGGGCGACGAAGCATTTGTTATGCTTGCAACCATGCCCGTGCAGTCGCTGTGGCTGTTCGGAATTTCGGCTGCGGTTGCTATCGTGACTGGCGTGGTTGTGGATAAGTTGTTCAAGAACAAGGATTTCACTCCCAAAATTGACGATGTGCCTTTTGAAGTTCACGAACACGAAATCCCTGCCGACGGAAAACTGTTCGCATGGAAAAATTTCGTGCCGTCGAAGTCGCGACTGAAACTCATTGGTGTATTTGCCTGCATAATAATTCTATGCTGTGTGGGCGTAATCGGACATTCGCACTCCGAAAATCTCATTTTCAGTCTTCCCCAGCAAACCGAAGTCGTTGAGGCTGACGAGCATCACCACCACGACGAATGTTGCGAGCATCATCACCACGATGACGAATGCTGTGAACATAACCACCATCACGATGAATGCGAAGGAGAACATCACCACGATTCCGACCTGCCCGAAGGCTTCGAGCATCATCACCACCATCACGGAGCATTGGACATTGTGAACATAATAATTGTGTCGCTGTCGGCATTGATGCTGCTTATAATTTTCTTCTCCAACGAGCATTTTGTAAGCGAGCACCTTGTGCAGCATGTTGTACAGAAGCACCTGCCTCGCATTTTCTGGTGGACATTCGGCGTACTTGTCGTAATGGCTATCATATTGAACTACACCAACTTTGGCGACTGGATATACAACAATACCTACATACTTCTGCTAATTGCCGTGGCTATAGGAATTCTGCCAGAATCGGGACCGCATCTGATTTTTGTAGTGCTTTTTGTACAGGGTTACATTCCGTTCAGCATTCTTCTTGCCAACAGCATTGTGCAGGACGGACATGGTTCGCTTCCGTTGCTTGCCGAAACCAAGAAGGGTTTCCTCGTCACCAAGGCGATAAATATGGTTGTGGGGCTGGTCGTAGGATTGGTTGGACTATTGATAGGATTTTAATTTAATGATATGAAAATTAAGTGTTTAGTGTTATTAATCTGCGCTGTTTCATTTTTTGGCTGCGGAGAATCAAAACAAACGAAAG
>CACWOG010000281.1 GCA_902762455.1 uncultured Bacteroidia bacterium
TTCAAGCTCCTTTGCCATGCCATACAAAAAAAACGGCACCAGATTCTGAAACAAGTTCAGAATGACAGTTGCCGTTTTTTTTCTGCGAATACCTATATATTATTTACCCTGAACGAGCTTCATGGTATCCATTGCAATTACATATTCCTCGTCGGTGGTGACAACGATGGTCGTAACCTTCGAATCGGGGGTTGAGATAACTGCATCTTCGCCCATAATCTTGTCGTTCTTTTCCATATCGACCTTAATGCCTAGGCATTCCATGTTCTCGAGAATCGGGTGACGCATAAACCACGCATTTTCGCCGATACCGCCTGTGAACAGAAGGATGTCGCATCCGCCCATCTCGGCCATGTAACCGCCGATGTAGCGTTTTACGCGCTGTGCAAACATATCGAATGCGTAAGTGCTTCTTTCGTCACCTGCATCGCGACCTGCACGGATGTCGCGCATATCCTGCTTGCCACCGCTGATACCAACAAGACCGCTCTTCTTGTAGAAGATGTTTGTAATATCCTTCATAGTCTTGCCTTCAGCAAGTTCCTTCTCTACTACATACAAAACTGCACCCGGGTCAACATCGCCTGGACGGCTACCCATAATAAGGCCTTCGAGAGCTGTGAGACCCATTGTAGTGTCAACCGACTTTCCGTGGTCGATAGCAGCAATTGAAGCACCGCTACCAAGGTGACAGCTTATTATCTTGAGGTCCTTCCAGTCCTTGCCAATCATCTTGGCAGCCTTTTCGGCAACAAAACCGTGGCTTGTTCCGTGGAAACCGTAGCGACGGAGATGATACTTCTGGTAGTATTCGTATGGCAGACCGTAGAGGAACGACTTCGGAGGAAGTGTCTGGTGGAAAGCGGTATCGAATACAACTGCCTGCGGAACATTGGGCAATACTTCGCGCATAGCGTAGATACCTGCCAAGTTGCCGGGAGTGTGAAGCGGAGCCAAATCGGCGAGCGACTTAATCTTTTCGATAACATCGTCGTTTACAAGAGCACTAGCCTTGAAAAGTTCGCCACCGTGAGCAACGCGGTTACCAACAGCTTCGATTTCCTTCAAGTCCTTGATAACGCCCATTTCCGGGTCGGTGAGAGCCTTGAGAACCATCTTGATACCGGCAGTGTGGTCGGCGATTGGAGTCTGTTCGTAGTGCTTCTGTCCGTTGTACTTGTGGGTGAATTCTCCCATTTCGAGGCCTATTCTTTCGAGAAGACCTTTTGCCATTACGGTAGAATTGTTGTTTGCGTCAATGTTGATAAGCTGATATTTGATTGACGAGCTACCGCAGTTTAAAACCAATATTTTCATCTTTTACGTATTTTGTTGTTAATGATTATTTTTTCTGAGCAATTGCCTGGTTGCAAGTGATAGCAACGAGTTTGTAAACATCTTCAACCGAGCATCCGCGGCTAAGGTCGTTGCACGGCTTAGCGAGACCCTGCAAAACTGGACCAACTGCTTCGGCACCAGCGAGACGCTGAACGAGCTTGTATGCGATGTTACCAACTTCGAGGCACGGGAATACCAAAGTGTTTGCCTTACCGGCAACCTTGCTGCCTGGAGCCTTGCTTGAGCCAACCGACGGAACGATTGCAGCATCGGCCTGAAGTTCACCGTCGAGAAGCAGGTCGGGACGAGCTTCCTGTGCGAGACGGGTAGCCTCGATAACCTTGTCAACAACTTCGTGCTTTGCCGAACCCTTTGTCGAGAAGCTGAGGATAGCAACTGCCGGGTCGATCTTTGCAATGTTCTTTGCAGTGTCGGCGGTGCATACTGCGATTTCGGCGAGCTGTTTTGCATCGGGCATAGGAGTAACGGCGCAGTCGGCGAAAACCATCTTGCCGTCGGTTCCGTACTTGCTGCCTTCGGGGAGGAACATAATGAATGCACCAGATACGCAGCTAACGCCCGGAACGGTCTTGATAATCTGCAATGCAGGACGGAGCATGTCGCCAGTAGTCGAACGGGCACCGCTTACGAGGCCATCGGCTTCGCCAGCCTTAACCAAGAGGATACCGAGGTACATGAAGTTCTCGGCAAGACCTTCGGCCTGTTCCATTGTCATACCTTTTGCCTTGCGGATTTCGTAAAGCATTTCGGCATACTTCTGCTTTTCGGGGTTGTTCTTGGGGTCGATAATGCGAGCCTTGCTGATGTTCTTCAGACCGAATTCGGCAGTCATTTCAGCAATTTTCTGAGCAGGACCAATCAGGATTACATCGGCGATACCGTCTGCAATAATCTGGTCAGCAGCCTTTAATGTACGAGGTTCGTCACCTTCGGGGAGTACGATGCGCTGTTTGTTAGCCTGCGCATTTCTGATAATTTCTTGAATCAAATCCATTGTTGTATTATAATTTTATTGTTCTAAAATTTGAAAAACCAAAGGTAAGTTTTTTATGGCGAAATTTGGCAATGAATTTTAATGTTTTTTAGCAAATTTATCAACAGCATATGCAATTACACAAAACACGTAGAGGCGCAACGCATTGCGCCTTATTAGCAAAGAATTGCATATTTATCCAATTATATAAATGCGGATTTATTCCAACGTCTCCTCTATCTGGTAGTCGTTCCTTGTTGCAGAATTGCGGGCAATCATCTCGCCGACAAAGCCCGAAAGGAACATCTGCGTACCAAGAATCATCATTACCAATGCGAGGTAGAAATATGCGGTATCGGTAACCAGCGGAGCCGGTACGTGGCGGCACAGAGCGGCAATCTTGATTCCACCGACCACACAAATGGCGATGAAACCGATAATGAACATCACACTGCCCCACAAACCGAAGAAATGCATCGGGCGTTTGCCAAAGCGCGACAGAAAATACAGCGAAAACAAGTCCAGATAGCCGTGGACAAAC
>CACWOG010000282.1 GCA_902762455.1 uncultured Bacteroidia bacterium
CGCTCACGGCTTGCTTTTTGTCGTCTTTGTAGATTCGCTCGACGAAGTAATTCAAATCTACAAGCAAATCCATCTGCGTAAGCACGTTGTTTACCATCTTGTGCTTGGTCATGAATATGGTGTTCTGCCGTGGTGAGATTGTGTCGAAGCCAATGTCGCCGTCGCCGTCGGTAAACGAGAAGGTGAGGGTGCCACGCTTGACGGTGTTGCCAAGCATTACAGTGTCGGTAAAGTAGAAGTCCTTGAAAGTCACTGTCGGCTCGATAGGGTATTCCTCCTCTGGCTTGCACGATGGCATTATTGCCGATGCAAGTAACAGCAGAACCATATATGTTATAAGATGCTTGTGCATGTCTGAAATTTTAGGCAAAGATAATGAATTTTACAAAAAGCGGTATTCGTTATGCTGAACAAGTTTCTGCATTTGGAATACCGCTTTGCAATGTTGCTCTATTATAGGTTTAAGCTAGGTTTGCCGCAATCGTCCTGTTCCACTTTTCGGTTATTACCTTTTCGGCATCAAGGGCGAGTTTGTTCTCCGACGAGAACAAGGGCAGAATCTTCGTGCCTTTGCCTTCCTTAAACTCAATGTCAATCACGAGTTTGTCGATGATTTCTCCTTGGGTGTTTTCCGATGATGTACGGCTATTGCAGTTTTTTGCATCGTGCAGGTCGATGATTATGCCGTCGCCGCCTTTGGGCAGGTAGGCAAGTTTCTTGGTCTTGCTGTCGATGCCGATTAAGCCGAGGTCGCAGCAGTCGAACTCGCTGAGGTCAAGACCGTTGTTTGTGGTAAATTTCCTGAATTTTTCAATGCTTCTCTTTTGTTTCCTCTTGCCCGATGTGGCAAGTATTACTACTGGTATAATCACTGCTATCGTGATTGCGATACCTAAAATTATATTGCTGTCCATTTTTGTTTGTTTTTTTTCTGATTAATAATTGATTATGCGTTTTTTTTCGTCATTCCGCAAGACAAAGCGAACAGACTAAGGAACGTGTCTTGTGAGCCTGTCTATGCGGAATCTCCTAATTGCTATCCTAATGCGTTTTTTATGGAGATTCCGCATAGTCGAACATTACAACGCTCCACTTTCAGTATCGCGTGTATGTTCTGACTTGTGGAATGACGGTTATTCTTCGCACCCTGAGCGTCAGTCGAAGGGGCGTTTTTCCCCTTATCAGTAAAAATTATGGAATGGAAATGTCAGATAATGCTCTTTGAAAATTGCTTTGTTTTCTGTCTTGGTCTGGAATGTGACCGATTGAGAAAATCGTATTGTCGTATTTGCCTTGTCAATCAGTATGTTGTGGTAGTCGAGTGGGGAACTGCCGAATCTGCTTTTCTGCGGCTGGCTGTTGTCGATTACCTTGGTTCGGTCGGTGATGACGAGCGTATAATTGTCGTTCTGTGCGACAAGCAGTTCCGTCTTCTGGCTTTTGCTTACGAATGCGTTTTCGTCGGTGCAGAATGCGTACAATGAGGCGCTTCTGGTGAGAATCAGAAGCGTTAGGCAAAGTGACAATATTTTGAACCAAAATTTCATAGTCAGAATCTTTATTCTGCCCGAACAAGCCTATGGCGGTCACGCATTTCCACGAAGACGAATTTCTGCGACCTTTTTAAAAAATACGAAGCGGAGCGGAGTATACCTTGATTGCCGCCTTGGCTGGTGAGCGTTAAGAAAATCGGAAAAACGGAGCGTAAAAAGTCAGTCTGTTTGAAGTCGGAGTGAAACGCAGACAAGTTTCTGGCTTTTAGCGTAGTGTTGCCGATTTTTAGCGAAGCAGACTCAGCGGGCACACTTTTTTTGTTTACTGTTTTTGGTGACAAAAAAAGTAAAAGCCTCCGCGGCTCGAGCGGAATTGATATATTGGAAGTTAGGTTCACTAAAGCTATATATGTATTTGAATAAAAAATGCGGATGGAATCCACCCGCATTTTTTATCAGATTACTTTGTAGCATCGTGCTTGTGCTGGCATTCGGTGTGATTTCCGCTGCAACCCGAAGTCTTCTGAGCATCGTGCGAGTGGCTGCAACCTGCGTGATTTCCACTGCAACCGCTCTTCTGCTGTTCCTGCTGAGCATGGTTACAACCAGAGTGGTTTCCGTTGCATGCACCTGCCTTTGCGTGAGGGCACTGCGAGCAGTTGTGTCCAGCGTTGAAAACTGTTGCTGTGTAGCCGATTCCCTTGAGCGATGCAATCAGCTTTTCGGTGTCGGTGCGGTCGTTGCGGTACTTAATGTACACTGCGTCCTTCTCGTGATTTGCCTGCACATCGATAACACCCTTGGTGTATGCCAACTGCTTAGCAACCTTGTCGGCGCAATTCTGGCAGTGCATTTCGGTTGCCAAAATAACTTCCGAAATCTTTTCGTTCTGTTTTGCTGCCTTCTGTTCCTGTGCAAATGCGTTGCCCATTCCAAGCAACAATGCCAATACTAAAATCAAAATGTTCTTTTTCATTGTCTTAAAATTTATGCGTTACAAAATTAATTTAAATTGCTGTATTTATTCCGTTTTAGATTATTTATTTTTATCACTTAACAGTCATTCCGCAAAACATAGCGAACAGCATAAGGAACGTTGCTTGTGAGCCTGTTTATGCGGAATCTCCTTTGGGTACTCAAGGGAGATTTCGGATAGCCGTCTTCACAACGCTCCACCGTTGGTATCGCGTGTTCAGTCAGACTTCCGAAATGACGGCCTCTTTTTTCCATATCGTTTATTAATAATTTCTAATCCCTATCAATTGCAAATCTTATACCCAAATAAAATTTCCGTCCGTCGATTGGTCCCCAGATGAGCGACGAGTCGAAGTAGTCGCCAAATGGGTCGCCAGCAGCGATAATCGGGTCTTTAGATGTTGTAAGCCTTGAACTTGTCGTCGCGGCGGTATTCTTCGGGATTGCTGGCGGTTGACGGTATTCTGCCCGGTCCGTTGAACTGCGCGGTGAAGTCGAACTGCCATTTTTCGAGCTTTGTGCGGTACGAGGTTGTAAGCAAGCCTTTGAAACGGCTCATCAACGGTGATTCTACAAGGTTTCCGTCGATGGTCTGCTTTACATCGTTGTAACGGAACGCTCCTGTGATGTCCCAGCCCTTTAGCACTTCGCACGACACTTCAATCTGATAGGTGTTGGAGAACGATTTGCCCTGCAGATTGTAGAACTCAACAACGCCCGGTGTCTCGAAATCGGCGACAATCTGCTTTACAAAGTCGGTGCGGTAATATTCCGCCATAATGTTCAGTAGCCTATCTTTAATAGGTATG
>CACWOG010000283.1 GCA_902762455.1 uncultured Bacteroidia bacterium
TAAATCGTCAATCTAAAATAAAGTTGTATTTTTGTGCGTATTTATGTTAAGAAAGATTCGGAATATTATTTTGGCGGTGGTGGACTGGTTCTACAAGCCTTTCCGCAGGTTTATTCCGCAGACCATTTTCAGGTACGGCTTTACCGGTGGAATGAATACGCTTCTTGATATTATTCTTTACTATGTGCTTTATAATTACGCATTTGGCGCATCGAATGTAGATTTGGGTTTCATTGTGATTTCCCCGCATATCGCAGCTTTCATAACCGAATTCCCGATAACTTTCACAATCGGTTTCCTTCTTGCAAAATACATAACATTCACGGCTTCCACCTTGCAGGGCTACAGGCAGTTGATTCGCTACGGACTTACCGTTTGTGGTTCTATATTGCTCAATTATCTGTTGCTCAAGTTGTTCAACGAGGTTGTCTTCGTCGATGCTGACTTCATCGGATTCTGGAATTGCTCGTTCTTCGGAATGACAAACAAGGAGATTGCCGCTATGCTGTCGAAGATAATTACAACTGCTCTCGTTATTGTCTATAGTTACTTTATGCAGATGTATTTTAGCTTTTCGCAAAGGCAGAGGGAGGAAGTTGAAAAAATAGAAAATACAGAAGAATAAACATAATGCAAAATATCTTTTCGATAATTTCGGCCGAGACTGGCATTTCTGAACGTCAGGTGGCTAATACTGTTGCGTTGCTTGACGACGGTTGTTCTATTCCTTTCATTTCGCGTTACCGCAAGGAACGTACTGGTGGACTTGACGAGACGCAGATTGAACTGATTTTCAAGAAGAACGAGTATTACAACGAATTGCAGGCACGCAAGACAACAATACTTGCAGCCATTGAAAAACAAGGCAAACTTACTCCCGGACTTGAATCGGAGATTAAGAACACGTGGAATCTCAACGACTTGGAGGACTTGTATTTGCCGTACAAACCCAAGCGCAGAACCCGAGCTGCTGTTGCACGCGAAAAAGGTCTTGAGCCTTTGGCAAAGTTGATTTTTGCCCAGAAATCGGTTGATGTCTATGCTGAGGCAAAGAAATACCTGAATGACGATGTTAAGACTGTAGAAGATGCCATTGCTGGAGCAAGCGACATAAATGCCGAACTTATCAGCGAGGACAAGTCGGCACGCGAGCGTGTCCGCCGAATGTTCGAGCAGGAGGCTGTAATTTCGTCTAAGGTTGTGAAATCGAAGATGGAAGAAGCGGAAAAATACCGTGACTACTTTGATTTCTCGCAACGGCTGTCAACTTGTCCGTCGCACAGGATTTTGGCAATGCGCCGTGGCGAAAGCGAAGGTTTTCTGCGTGTGGATATTTCTCCTGTCGAGGAGCATTCGCTCAAGCAGTTGAAGTATTTGTTCATACATGGCAAGGGACAATGTTCCGACTTGCTTTCAGAAACTATCTCCGATGCTTATTCGCGACTGATTAAACCTTCGATTGAGACTGAATTTGCATCGTCGAGCAAGGAGAAAGCCGACATTACAGCCATCGAGGTTTTTGCTGCAAATTTGCGTCAGTTGCTTATGACTCCGCCACTTGGCAAGAAGCGTATTCTCGGAATAGACCCGGGCTATCGTACTGGCTGCAAGTTGGTTTGCATCGACACCGAAGGAAATCTTTTGCACAACGACAATATTTATCCGCATAAGCCTCAGGAACAGACGGCCTTGGCAATGAAAAAACTTTCGTCGATGGTGTCGGCGTACAAGATTGACGCTATTGCAATCGGCAATGGCACGGCAAGTCGCGAGACCGAATATTTTGTCAAGCGCATACATTTCGACCGTCCGGTGCAGGTGTTTGTTGTCAGCGAGGACGGTGCTTCTGTTTATTCGGCTTCGTCGGTGGCGAGGGAAGAATTTCCGCAGTACGACGTAACGGTGCGTGGTGCGGTTTCGATTGCCCGTCGTCTGATGGACCCGCTTGCCGAACTTGTGAAGATTGAACCTAAGTCGATAGGAGTAGGGCAGTATCAGCACGATGTTGACCAGAAGTTGCTGAAAGACAGCCTTGACCGTGTTGTGGTAAGTGTTGTGAACAATGTCGGCGTAAACCTAAATACCGCGACCAAGCACCTGCTGAATTATGTTTCGGGCTTAGGTCCGGTGCTTGCGCAGAATATTGTCGATTACCGCAAGGAGCATGGAGCGTTTACCAATCGTAAGCAGTTGATGGACGTTACTCGTCTGGGAGCCAAAGCGTTTGAGCAATGTGCCGGTTTCCTTCGCATTCCCGATGGCGACAATCCGCTCGATAATACCGCAGTTCATCCCGAATCGTATCCCGTAGTTGCAAAGATTGCAAAGGATTGCAAACTTACTGTTGCCGAACTTGCGGAAAAGCCCGAAATTTTGGATGGTGTTGACTTGTCGAAATACGTTACAGAGCAGATTGGTATGCCGAGTTTGCTGGATATTGTAGCCGAACTGAAGAAAAAAGGCCGCAATCCGCGAGGACAGATAAAGGTTCTGGAATTTGACAAGAACATTCATCGTATCGATGACCTTGAGGAAGGAATGATTTTGCCGGGAATTGTCACCAATATTACCAATTTCGGTGCGTTTGTCGATTTTGGAATCAAGGAGAACGGGCTTGTCCACGTTTCGCAGATATCGGAAAAGCGGATAGAGTCGCCGACGGATGTGTTGAAACTGCATCAATATGTTATGGTCAAGGTCGTTTCGGTTGACAAGGAACGCAAGCGTATTCAGTTGACGATGAAGGACGTGGAGCAGAATGTGTGACATTGCTAGATGCTGAAACAAGTTCAGCATGACTACTTTCTTTTTTGCAAATGATTTAATCAATTCTTCCGACAACATTCTTATTGTATCT
>CACWOG010000284.1 GCA_902762455.1 uncultured Bacteroidia bacterium
CGCGTGTCGGGTCGAGGTCGAACTCGGGATGACCGGTAATCTTTGCGTATTCGGGACGCTCGTCAACAATACCCGGGTCGGCAATGTAGGCGCATTCAAGGCCGATTTCCTTTGCAATACTGTCGGAAATGAGAGCACCGAGGTTGCAGGCATGCTTGCCCTGAATACCAGCGCGGCATTCCTGGAGCATAAGTTCATCAACGCGGTAGGTTCCCGATTCGCATGGACGGGTAAGACCTCCACGTCCGACAACTATTGCGATTTCGTCGGTACTTACGCCGTGCTTCTTAACAATGTCTAGGATGGCATTCTTGCGGTACTCGAACTGGTCGGCGACTTCCTTGTACTGCTGGATTTCTTCGATTGGGTGCTTGATGTTTTCGGTGAAGATTTCGGTTTCGCCTTCAAATATCGAAGCCTTGGTCGAAGTTGCGCCAGGATTGATTATTAAGCTTTTATTCTTCTTTAATTCCATAATATTTAATTGGTGTTAATGATTTACTTATTTAGCTGCAAGTGCTGCAAGAGCGATTGAGTACATCTTTGACTTTGCAGAGTCGCCACGCGAAGTGAGGACGCAAGGAACCTTTGCACCCATAACCATCGCGCCGAGGTTTCCGTTGCCGAACTTGGTTATGCTCTTGTAGAAAACATTTCCCGATTCGATGTTGGGGAATACGATGCAGTCGGCATCGCCTGCAACCGGGCTGGTGAGCTTCTTTGTCTGAGCGCATTCCTTGTTGATTGCAACGTCGAGAGCCAAAGGTCCGTCAACCAAAGCACCCTTGATTTGTCCGCGTTCCGACATCTTGGCGATGATAGCTGCATCGACGCAAGCCTGCATTCCTGGAAGCATCTGTTCTGTTGCTGCGAGAACTGCAACTTTCGGGGTTTCGATTTGCAACGACTTTGCAACCTTGATGAGGTAGTTGCAGATTGCAATCTTCTGGTTCAAATCCGGAGCGGGTATAATAGCAACGTCGCCGGCAACCAACAACTTGTGGTACAGAGGAATTTCAAATACAGATACGTGCGAAAGGACAGCCTTTGGTCCGGGCATAAGTCCAGTTTCCTTGTTGAGGATGGCACGCATATACTTGTCGGTGCTGAGGAGACCCTTCATTAGGATGTCGCCTTCGCCCTTGTTAATCAACGATACAGCAACAGCACCAGCCTTGTTTTCGTCGGCTTCCTGAACGATGCGGAACTTGCTGACGTCGAAGTTGTGGCGAGCACAAACTTCCTTGATTGTAGCTTCGTCGCCTACCAATGTGCCTTCAACTATGCCTTCCTGAATTGCATTGTAAACTGCTTCGATTGTGTGGTCGTCGTTTGCGTATGCAGCAACCAATCTCTTCTTTTCCCTTGTCTTGAGGACGGTTAGAACGTCGTCTAATTTTTTAATATCCATGAGTTAAATTTTATAAAGTCATTAATTTTTAAGTGCGACTAAAATAGTATTTTTTTTTGAAAAAAAACTGAAATGTTAAATTTTTTTATCAAAGAAAAGTCGTTGCATAGTGTTGAAAAGAATCATAATGATAACAATATTAATATTTTGCAATATTTTATGTGTTGTAAAAGTGTTTAAGAACATTGTTTTTGTCGGGCTAAAAGGCCAACAGGCTGACTGGCTAACAGCCATTTCCCCAAAAGTGTTAGGCGTTAATGTCGTCTCTCAGCTAGCCTGTTCATTTATTTTAATAGGTAAAAAACAAAAGCAATTAACAAATAGTTGTGAATAAGTATAATAATAAGTGTGTGGCTAGAAAAAGTTTTATGCTATGTGAAAACTTGTTGCTAAATTGCAGGTTTAAATTAAATTAGGTATGAAAGTGTGCTATAGTAAAATGAGCGGATGTGCTATGTTGTTGATTGTGTGTCTGTTCGTGTGCAATAATATGTCAATGGCGGAGACTTTTGTCAAAGACAGAAATACACTTTTTGTTGAAGAAAAAGGGCAGAATGCAAATCCTGACTATTTGAAGTTTTCGTGGAAAGGGAATCAGTTGTTTGCATATTTTTGTACAGACAAGGTGACGTTTGTAACTAAGCAAGTCCGTTATGTTGAGGCTACGCTTGAGTCTATAAAAAAATGAAAGTTATAAGAATAGAGTAAAACTAAAGAATAAAATAATGATGAATATAAATAAGAGATTGAAAATTATAACGCTTGCCGTTGCAGTATTGCTGATGACAGGAAAGTTGTTGGGGCAGTGTACTGGTTCTCCAATTTACATAACAATAGGAGATGGAGATGTGCTGGATAAATATCCTACAGATATATCACAATACGGTTATTCTTCATCGGTATCGGAAAGCATATATAGATATGAAGAATTACGTGATGCTGGTGTAACTAGTGGGGTGATTAGTTCCATTTCTTATCAATGTGTTACATCTCCTGGTAATACGCGAAAATTGACAATATATATGGCTCATGTTGACACGTATTTTAGTGCTTGGAATTATGATACTGGACATTTGCATTATGTGACAACTGGGTTGACAAAGGTTGTTAATGCTAGAAATGTGACTTGGACCACTTCTGGTTGGTGCGAAATTAATTTTGATAATAATTTTACCTATCAAGGCGGACAAGATTTACTGGTTGTAGTTATAGATCATACGCAAACACTTGCTACGACAAGTCCTCAATTTAAATGCCATTATACAAGTTTGTTATCAAATCCATCTGTTAATTTATATTTGACGGCCTACCACTCATACAATACGCTTTCAAATTCAGCAGGAACTCCTGCAGAAACGTCGTTTGCTCCAAACTGGACAGCCAATTGCCCTTCTGAATCAAGAACAGACAGACGTCCTAATGTGAGGTTTAAAGTAAGCA
>CACWOG010000285.1 GCA_902762455.1 uncultured Bacteroidia bacterium
ATTGAAACGTTATTGACTAATTTCGATAACTTGACATCTTTTGACATTTATATGCCATTGAAGTCGTTGTCTCAGTCAAATCGTTATGAACTTGTTAGACAATGCAATAAAATATTCGAAGGACGCTCCCGAAATACACGTAACCACCTACACCAAGGGCGACCGCTTTTTCTTTGCCGTAAAGGACAACGGCATAGGAATGAGCAAGGACGCACAGGCAAAAGTGTTCGACAGGTTCTACCGCGCTTCCACAGGCAACACCCACAACGTGAAGGGCTTCGGTCTGGGACTGAACTACGCCAAGGAGATTGTGCTTGCACACCACGGCATCATCACTGTAAACAGCACGGTAGGAAAAGGAAGCACATTCACAGTAAGTTTACCATTAACATTAAAGGATATAAACTATGAGTAAGGAAAAATTATTATTGGTTGAGGACGATGTAAACTTTGGCTTCGTGCTGAAGTCGTACTTGGAAATGAACGATTTCTACGTAACCCTCATAACCGATGGAAAAGACGCAGTAAATGCTTTTTTGTCAAGAGAATACAACCTTTGCATATTGGATGTAATGCTACCGAACGTAGATGGCTTCACAATCGCAAAGGAAATCAAGAGAATCAGTCCGAGTTGCCCTGTCATCTTCCTGACTGCCCGTTCGTTGAAGGAGGACATAATGGAAGGTTTCCGCATAGGTGCCGACGACTACCTGACAAAGCCTTTCGAGTCGGACGTGCTGCTGATGAAGATTCGCGCCATCTTGCGCCGCAACTTCGACATCAAGCCTGGCATAAGCGACGTGGTGACTATCGGCAAGTACAAGTTCAACACCAAGATTCGTTCGCTGACGAGCGCTGACGAGGAATACCGCCTCACTCCACGCGAAGCCGACTTGTTGAAAGCATTGTATATCAACAAGAACAATGTGCTTGACCGCAACGAGGCTCTAAAGAAAATCTGGGGCGACGACAACTACTTCAACGCCAGAAGTATGGACGTTTATATCACAAAGCTCAGAAAGTACTTCAAGAACGACGAATCGGTACAAATTGACAACATCCACGGAAGCGGATTCATTCTGGTTGTAAAGGAATAAAGGGAGAAAAGGCTGACAGGCTAACAGTCTAACAGACTTGCAGACAGACTGCACTTCTGTTAGACTGACCTTCCGTTAGACGGCTTGACATCCAGACTGCCAGCCGAGCCACTTTCCTCACTCCATTATCAGCATGTTGATTTTTTCGCGCGATTGGTTTATTTTTTCCACAAGGCTGTTGAGCCAAGCAGAGCGCATACCCCCTGTCCGATTGCTACCGTCATGCTCCTCGCTACGAATCGGCGTCACCGGTTTTACAACTTCATTATTTGGTTCATATACTGGAAGTGGAGTCAAAGTTTTTGAATAAGAATTTGTTTCAAGAATACCGAATAATTTTTCCAAATTGCCGAACGAAATGTCATCCAAGAGATTGCAATCGTAGCCCGTCATCATCTGGAACAGCACATGCGCATCGACAACCGGCAGCCCGTTAATTACAACACTCTCAATATCCCAATCCTTCAGGCTGTCATAAATCAACAAAAGCTGCTTCTTAAGGACATCCTGAACCTCGTATGACAAGTCAGTGAGCTTCACATTCCTTGTAACATCCTCAAAAACAGGAACCTTAATTTCGTAGTTTACATATTGTTGCGGAACGGAAACAAAGCCATACATCTTCATAAGCATACGGCTGTTATGGTACGAAAGACTGAAAGCATTGCTAATTCGGCGAATCATATCGGCAAGGCCAAACGGAAAGCTAAACATACGCTTCACATGTCCGCCACTATACACGCAGACATCAGTATGCCTCTCGTTCATTGTCACGACTGCATTGTTTCCATCATATTTCCTAGATACCGCATTATACATGTAGATGTCGGGGACAACCGATGCCACATCAATTTCATAGCTTGAAAGATACGAGAGAAGCGACGTCAACCGAGAAGAGTTCCAACTGAGAAAAGTCTTGCGTTTCAAGTACTTCTGAAGCAAAGGAATATCATCAGGCACATCAAAGCTTTTGCTGCCGCTCTCGTATTCGGTACTTGATTCAAAATAAAAGGTAGATTCCATATCCTTGTCCCTTATTGACGATATTGGAGCAGAGAAATTATGTATCGAGTACTTTGTGTCCTTTTTTGACTTAGTGCCAGTGACCACCTGTTCACCATAATTATAATATGCACTCGGCAGTACCAGCTTGAGACTCATTTTTCCATCACGACCTTTTATGCAATCATATATCACAGCTGCGACATATTCGTCAAAATCATTATAGTCATCAATGCCAAACTGCACCTTGCGAAAACCACCGTCATTTGCGGAGAAAACTACCTCGTTTTCATTTACCACTACAAAAGCTTCTGTACTCATACCTTTTAATTTTTTAACCTATTTAACACAAATTCATTTAAGTTCGTCTTTGCTGGCTATCAAAAGCCGATGCAAAAATATGCACATAACAAACTATAAAACAATATTTTAAGCGATTTGTGTTTAAATTTAAGCATTTTTTCGATGAAAATCATTTAACCGCTATTGCTTAATTAAATTTAATCGTTTAATTTTGCACCCGATTAAAAACTTAAATTTAAGTATGAATTTGAAACGCATTGATTACAGCCACGATATGATGCTCCTTCTTTCAAGGATGCTATCGGTATATGCTGTATCGTGCGTACACCAGACCAGCAACGGAATCGTTAAGTCGTGGCTCGACGAGAACTACCAGATACACGACGACGGAAAAGTCTCGACCGACGACATTGAGCGC
>CACWOG010000286.1 GCA_902762455.1 uncultured Bacteroidia bacterium
GAGGAATCCATTGTGGTCAATGGAATGTCCAATTCTAGGCGAAACTCGCCGTTTGCCAATTCGGGCATTGTGGTCGAGCTGCGTCCCGAAGATTATGCGATGTGTTCTGACAACAGGGTATTTTCTGGCTTGGAGTTTCAGAAAAATTTGGAAACGCTTGCTTATCGCAATGCTGGCGGTGCGGCAGTTGCTCCGGCACAGAGGCTTACCGATTTTGTGACTGGTAAGATTTCGGGAAACTTGCCGTCGGTGTCGTACGAACCGCGAGTTGTAAGCAGTCCGATGCACTTTTGGATGCCAGAATTTTTGTCAACTCGTCTGCGCGAAGGTTTTCGCCAGTTTGACAGGCAGATGCATGGCTTTTTGACAAACGAAGCCGTAGTGGTGGGAGTGGAGTCGCGCACAAGCAGTCCTTTACAGGTTCTTCGCGATGCGGAGACGATGCGTAGTGCTTCTGTTTCAAATCTTTATCCTTGTGGCGAGGGCGCAGGGTATGCTGGCGGAATAGTGTCGTCTGCGATAGACGGAATGGAAGCGGTGAAGAGGATTGTATAGAAGGCTAAAAGACCGACAGGCTTGCAGTCTCACAGTCTGCTCGACAAGTCTTCCTATTTCATATAGAAGTTTCTTTGTCTCAAGGCTTCAAATACCATTGCAGAAACGGATGTCGAAACATTCAGCGAATCAATGTATCCAAGCATTGGAATCTTTATGCGGTGGTCGGCATTCTCTATCCATTTTTCGGTAAGTCCTGTGGCTTCGGTGCCAAAGACAAGGGCGGTGCGACCTCTGTAGTCGTATTTATGGTAAAATTCCGAGGCGCGAAGTTCTGCGGCGTAGCTTGTGATGTTGTTTTCTCGAAGCCACTTTATGCAACTCTCGAAGTCGGTGCTGACAACATTGTTGCTGAATACGCATCCGAGGCTCGACCTTACCGAGTTAGGATTGTAAACATCGGTATGCGGGTCGCAGATGATAATGCCATCGACTTTTGCCGCATCGCCAATACGGCATATTGCACCGAGGTTGCCGGGTTTTTCAACTGCTTCTAGGATTATGAAAAGCGAATTGTCGTTTACAGGTAGGTCTGACAGTTTCTTGTCGGCAATCTCACCTATAATATATAGTCCGCCAGTGGTTTCGCGGTACGAAATCTTTGAGAAAACCTCTTCGCTTACTTCATATATTTCAGCGGTATCGAATTGCTTGCCGACAAGATTTCTTGCATCTTTTTCGCTTATTATTTCGGGACAGAATAGGATTTTTAAGAATTTTACATTTGAACTTACTGCGAGTTCTGTTTCCTTCTTGCCTTCAATAAGCACAACCTTGTCGGCTCTGCGTTCCTTCGATTTTGCCTGATATGCTGCAATCTGCTTTATTAGCGGATTCTTTATGCTGGTTATTGTTGTCATTGCGAAAAAATTAACCGTAAAAAGTTTCGGTGAATTAAGAAAGGTTTGTGCTACTCTTAACCTACGCATTGGACGGTTATTTTTAGTCACCGAAGAATGGGAGCGAAACTTGACACAAAGTTAGAAAAATTAATTTACAATGAAATAAAAAATGATGTGATGTTGCTATATAACCCACAAAAACGAATTATTTTTGCAAAAACATTTTTTATGGCACACACATCGGAATATCAGTTGGTTGATGCAGGGCTTTGGAGCGATTACGAGCTTATTGACAGCGGTAATTTTGAGAAACTTGAGCGTTTTGGCAAGTATGTGATTCGTCGTCCGGAACCACAGGCAGTATGGGGCAAGGCTTTGTCCGAGAAGGAGTGGGGCAGTGCCGATGCCCGTTTTGTGCTCGATGTGCAGAATGCCAATGGAGAGAAAGGCCACTGGACACGTCGCAATGTGCCCGACGAATGGACAATTGGCTACAAGCATGGCGATATGAACCTTTCGTTTGTGATGAAGTTCAACACTTTCAAGCATATAGGCGTTTTTCCGGAGCAGGCCGACAACTGGAATTTCATATACGACAATGTAAGGCGAATTGCGTCCCCCGACTGCAATGTGCTTAACTTGTTTGCATATACTGGTGGTGCGAGTCTTGCTGCCCGCGCTGCAGGCGCAAAGGTTTATCATGTCGATTCGGTTCGTCAGGTTGTAAATTGGGCTGCTGAAAACCAGTCGGCAAGCAAACTCGCGGATATTCATTGGGTTGTGGAAGATGCCTTGAAGTTTGTGAAGCGTGAAATACGCCGTGGCAACAAGTACAACGGCATAATAATGGACCCGCCGGCATTTGGTCGCGGACCAGCAGGGGAGAAGTGGATTCTTGAGGATTCAATAGACGAGATTGTTGGTCTGGCATCGCAGTTGCTCAAGGAAAAGGATTCGTTTTTTATTCTGAATATGTATTCGATGGGACTGTCGGCTTTGATTTCCGAAAACGTTGTCGGGTCACATTTCCCCGATGCCGATACGCAATGCGGAGAAATGTTCTTCACCGACAGGGCGGGGCGGAGGCTTCCTTTGGGGACTTTTGTAAGATTCGCAAGGTAAGTGTATGAATTTTGTTGATAAGTAGGCAAAAATACCTTTGCCATTTGCAGTTGTGCTGTTTGCTTTGTGTTAATAAGTTTAGGTACGATTTTTGTTTTTAATCGTCGTCGATTACCTATCTTTGTAAATTGTAAATTTGATATATTATGTTTTTTGCGTTTGAGAAAAATATATTTACAGTCATATTTTTCCTTTTGATTCAAAGTGTGGTTTGGGGTCAGGGCACATTCACCGATTCAAGGGATAAGAATACGTAC
>CACWOG010000287.1 GCA_902762455.1 uncultured Bacteroidia bacterium
TTGATGTTGACGGCTTTGAAGACTATCTACAAGAAATTTAACAGAAAGGGAACTCGCTATGCAACAGAAGACACTGCAATATTTGGAATCGCACCAAAGCGCAACACCATCGAAGTGGCGAGAGGAAGCACAATGGCGCAGGGAAAACAATGAATGGCTCCGCTATTCACGCAAAATAGCCATTGTATTGCTATCGTATATGAAACAGGAACATCTTACACAGGCTGCCATTGCAGAAAGAATCGGCTGTACGCAGCAATATGTGTCACGAATACTCAAAGGAACAGAAAACCTCACCATAGAAACCATTGCAAAGATTGAACGGGTTACTGGCTTTAAGTTGCTGACGTTTGATGTTTAATGCCTTGCACAATGATAATAATAAGAGATAATCAACTCGGCAGTTGTGTATTTGGCTTCCGAGTTTTTTTGTGGCAAAAATTTGCGCTGACGGAACATTTTGTTAAAATGAAAATTGCGCTGAGGAAACATTAGTGATTGTAGTGTGTTGTAAGATAGTGTTTTATGTTGATTTCTTTGTGCGTTATATTTTCTGATGCCAAGGTTTTTGTGGGTGAGACTATACGTATATATCTTCAGAAATATTTTTAAGATGCGACCTCTCTGAGGTCGATTTTTTGTTGTATGTGTTTGTGTTATAAATATTTGACCTCTCCGAGGTCTGCTTGGCGAGATGCACATTCTTGGCGACCTCAGCGAGGTCGGATATTTATAGAAAGGTTGCCATCCGATAACAGCGACCTCGGAGAGGTCGTATAATTGGTAGAAAATTGTTGATGCTCTGAATAAAACGATGGTTGTCTGTTTAATCCTTCTTTTTGATGCGCTTCTCCTTACGCGACTGGCGGCGCTTAGTGCGTTCGCTCCTGCGGTCGTCGCGCTCAGAACGGCGAACCATAGCGTTGCGGCGTATGTTCGACAGTTTGTCTCCCAATATCAATACTTGGAACTTATCTCGGCGCTTCTCGTCCTGCATGAGCAAATTAAACTTGAACTGTCCGTCGCGCATACCGTCTTCGAGGCAGGCTGCCTTAAAACGCGCATACGCATTTTTCTGTAACCTATGCGCAATCGGTGCGTTAAGGCGGAAACTTGCTCGCTTCGATTCGTATTCGATATTTATTGCACGCAGTTTTTCATCGACAACATTAGCAAACATGTCGGCAGTTTCCTGCGTAGTCTCCTCGTCGGCAAACTCAAAATAAAAATGATAGTCGGACTCGTTCACATCGGCAAAACCGACAAAGAACTTCGTTTTTATCTTGGTTTCCTCTTCTGCCTGATGCACCGCCTCGATAAACTGCGGTTCGTAAAGTTTTTCGCCAGTAAGCGACACTATGCCGTTGACCTTGCCAACCATGTGAATAGTCGGGGTTTTCTCGTACATGCCGCCGACTTCGACAAGGTCGTTCATGTTGTATCGGAATAGGCCCGAATAAGTTGTCACGTATGTGCAATAGCGCTTGCCCTGCTCAAGTTCGTCAACCTGCAGGAAACGCTTGTGAGGCTTGTCCATGTCCTCCTCGGGAACAAACTCGTAGTAGTGCAGATGCGGAAACAAAACCGACTCGTTGCTCATGTCGAGGGCAAAGCCGAAGCGGCATTCGGTGGCAATATAGCCCAACTCCTGATAGCAAGTCTGCTCAAAATCAAAGTAATCGAGATACTTGTCCATATAGACCTTTGTGTTTCCGCACTTCCATGTGCTTAGTATTTGCAGTTTTTTCCAATAGTCGCGCGGCAATATGCGGCCTCCGTTCTTGTCACGCAGTTCACGCAGTTCCTTTGCTCGCTTTGGCCGGGGACGCATGTACGCTTTCAACTCTTCGCGTATGCTGTTGTCAATTGCAAACTTATCGGATAGCGTACCTTTTTCAATGTCCTCAATCATCAGTTCGAGGTTTTCGTCCACAGCGCGTTGCAATTCCAGTATGGTAGATGGATTTGCCGTTGACCATAATGTTACATCCCAGTGTTGTATGGCAAGGCGCATGAGCGTGTAGTTGCGTGCTGCATAATCTTCAATCGACATTACACTGGCTGGGGCGGTATAGCGTTTCTTGATTATGGGTGGCAAATCGCGCACCAGAACGCCGCTTACCGAACCATACAAAGTCCCGTCGGGAGCATAGCCCTCACATTCTTTGCCTACAATTGCGAACACCTTGCCTGACAATGCCATCTTGCGGTGCTTGATAAAGTTCCACACCCACACATTCGACATTTTTCCATATACATCGCGCAGATACTTGCGTGTCATCGGTACCCACTTTGGTGCGGAGGTTGTGCCAGAGGTTGTGGCGTACATTTCGGGACGGCCGGGAAATAAAATCCCTGTCTCACCGTTTTTGTGCCGTTCCACATACGGACGAAGCGCTTCGTAATCGTTTATAGGAACCAGATGCTGGTACATCGCAAACAGTTCCGAATCGGTGGAGGCTGCCAATATTTCGTCGAAATGGTGTTCCTTGCCGAAAACCGTGTCCTTGCTTATCGACAATATGTCGCGCAAGGTGTGCTCCGATGCCAGACGCGGACGGCGAGCCTCGCGGAGCAGTCTCCTTGTCTGGAGACCACCCTTTATCCAAAGAGCCAGATTTATGAGTAGTGGAAAGTGTAAACATCTCGCCATAGGCATTTCCTTTTAATTACACAATATGTTTGCGCTCTTTTGCATAGGGTCTATTGTTCAAGATAAATCTTTATTTCATCACCAACATGTATCACATGGTCTTCCGCCATGCCGTT
>CACWOG010000288.1 GCA_902762455.1 uncultured Bacteroidia bacterium
GTTCAGAACCAAGTTTCTAGATTGTAAACTTCAACCCCGAAGGCTTTATTATTGTTGCTGACGACGACAGAGTGCAACCGATTCTGGCATTCTCAGACGAAGGCGCCTTCGTATCCGAAAATATGCCCGACCATATCCGTTTCTTCTTAGACGGATATACCGACGAAATCCAATATACAATTGATAAACAACAAAATGCCGACATAGAAATCCAACAACAATGGGAGCAACTGCTTTCAGACACTTCACTTGTACCAAAAGACGGCACAGTAATAGTCAGGCCATTGTTAGGCGGTAACAAATGGAATCAGACCAGATACTACAACAACCTCTGCCCTGCCGATGCTACAGGTAATGTTGCCTACGGCGGTCATGCTGCGGTAGGCTGCGGTGCCCTTGTTATGGGACAGGTGATGCGCTACTGGCAATACCCGACCACTGGAACTGGAAGCCATTCATACAACAGCAGCAACTACGGCACACTTTCGGCCAACTTCGGTGCAACGACCTACCATTACGAAAGCATGACAGACCAACTTACCCTATCCAACCACCCCGACAGCTGCATGGAAGCCATTGCCACTTTGCTGTACCACTGCGGTGTTGCTGTCAACATGAACTACGGACCGTCGGCAAGCGTGGCGAACTCCAACAAGATTGTATCGGCTCTCTCAACATATTTCCGCTATCCCACAACAATCAGATACATTGAACGCGGAAACCTTTCTTCTACGGCATGGCTCAATTACCTGAAAGGCGAACTCGACGAAGGAGCACCATTTATGTATGGTGGCAGTGGAAGCAATGGCGGACATGTATGGACTTGCGACGGCTACCGCGACGACAACTATTTCCATTTCAACTGGGGCTGGGGCGGTCAGCAAAACGGCTACTACGCCCTGACAAATTGCAGTACATACGGATTCAACAGCAATCACGCCATAATCATTGGCATAAGAGGTCCAGAACTGCCTACCGACATTGAAGAACACAGTACACAAAATATAAACCTCTAACCCAACCCTGCCACCGACATCCAAAACATAACATCTGAGGAAACAATTTCAGAAATAGAGATTGTGAATGTTATGGGGCAAGTTGTAAAGCGCATTGAGGTGAATGCAGATAATGCTGTTTGCAATGTTGAAGATTTGGCGAACGGAGTGTATGTGGTTAGGATATATAGCCAATCCTTCGCTCCTTCGGCTAACGCTCGGGGTGTGGCTGTCTTACAGAAATTCGTAAAGGAATAGAAAAAAACGGTGTTCCCAAATGAAACACCGTTATATAAAAATCTAGAAAATTCAATTAGCTATCACGCCGACTGATAAAACACTTGTCCTACGCGATTTATGTGGTCACCAATAGGCGTGCCAATAATTTTACTATAGTCAAGCAAGTCAACAGAATATAGCAACTCCAAGTCATCTATCTCGGTTAGAATTTTTATTATCTGGTTGTAATCCAAATTGTTACCTATAGCCACAAGGTCTATGTCGGAACCTTCACGATAATTTCCTTTCGCCCTTGAACCAAAAATCAGAACTTTGCTGATATTCTTATGACGGCGGAATACATCCTGCAACTCTCCTATTACACTATCGCTCAACCCGAATTTCATTGTTATGTAATATTTATTCTTGTGAAAATTGTGCTAATTATTTTCTGCAAAACTAATAAATATTGGCAACTATATACAAGTTGACTAAAAACCAACCCAATCATCTGTCATTCCGCAAGTTAGAACAATAATGCGATACGGAACGGGGAGCATAATATTGTTCAACTGTGCGGAACTCCTTCACGAAACGTAGTGAGTAATCTCCTGTTGAAAATGTTTCTATGGGAGATTCCGTACAGACAGGCTCACACGACACGTACCTTAGTCGGTTCGCTTTGTCTTACGGAATGACTGGCTAGAGATTTAGCGGACACCAATAATTTCTTTTAAACATTTACAAAAAACGGCATCCCAAATAGGACGCCGCCGTATAAATCTCGCAAATTTCTAATAATCGCCTAGTGGAGTTTCGGGCAACTGAGCCAAGGCGGCAGCAAGCTGCTCGTCGTTTGGCGGTGTGCCGTGCCACTTGTGGGTGCCCATCATGAAATCGACGCCCATACCCATTTCGGTCTTCATCAGCACAACGACCGGTTTCTTGTTACCAAGGTGGCCTTTAGCATCGGCGATGGTCTTGCGCAGGTCGGCAATATCGTTGCCGTTGCATTCGAGCACATACCAGCCAAATGCTTCCCACTTAGCCTTAACATCGCCAAGTTTCATAACATCCTCGGTTGTACCGTCAATCTGCTTGCGGTTGAGGTCGACAAAAGCAACAAGGTTGTCGATTTCGCGGGCGTTTGCAAACATTGCAGCCTCCCAAATCTGACCTTCTTCGATTTCGCCGTCGCCCATGAGGCAGAAAACCGTATGGTTGTCGCCATTGAGTCTCTTTGCCAATGCAGCACCGCAGGCGGCCGACAAGCCCTGTCCGAGCGAACCCGATGCAATGCGGATTCCAGGCAAACCTTCGGCAGTGGTCGGATGTCCCTGCAAACGCGAATTTATTGCTCGGAAAGTCTTGAGTTCCTCAACCGGGAAATATCCGCAACGAGCAAGAACGCTGTACCACGCAGCCGATGTATGGCCGTTGGAAAGGAAGAACAAGTCCTGTCCCTTGCCATTTATATCGAAATTCTTGGGGTCGTGTTCCATCACATCGAAATACAATGTAACCATCAAGTCGGTTACGCCAAGCGAACC
>CACWOG010000289.1 GCA_902762455.1 uncultured Bacteroidia bacterium
CAACAGCCTCGAAAATCTTTATCATCGACTCGGTAATACCGGGTGTCAAGTGCGACATACATCCGCCAAAATACAACACACGACCTACCGAGTTGAATGCCTGAATATTATCAGCATAGCTATAGTTTCCCGACGCATCAAGAGCACTTTCCTTTGTTCGCACCTGACGGCGGATTGTCATAAGGTCGAGCCCTACGGGACAATCGGACGAACAACGCTGGCACATAAGGCATTGGTTGGCAACTTCCTCAGTACCACGCTTGTAACGAACATCACGCAACAAATATACCGACTGAACGCCTTGAACACCAAGCTGCTTATCCATCGGGCAGTTGTCGATGCAGATACCGCAACGCGAACAAGCACTGAGTTCGTACTTTGTGAAACCTGTCGGTTCATCGCCCTCAGTAACACCCATCCTGCGGAAGAAAATAAGAAATACTTCCGTGAAAATGTGCATATAACGCGAGAATGGCATCGAAACGAAGAACACAGCCAGACAGATGGAGTACATTGTCCAGAAAGCCATTTCGACATATTCATGATAAATAGGTGCAAACAAATTGCCTAAAGCCTGCGTCATAAATCCACCGTTGCCGTAATATGCAGCCGTATAACTTTCAGCCAGCAGTCGCAATGGGAAAATGAACCATAGCGAGAACTTTGCAAAGCGGTCGAACAGCACATGCTTGGTAACCCTGCGCATACCCACAATCTTGGAGTAAACCATCTTGATTACGGCAAGCATAACGCCCGACAGCACAACAAGAAGCAAAGCGTCCATAATGTTTGCGAAGACAACACTTGTTGTAGTCGGATGCTCGTGAACGAAAAACCTATAGAATATAGCCACCCAGAAGGGCTTTGAACCATGTATGCAAACTTCGGCCTCAATTGCTCCTACCAATATGAGCAGAAACCATCCGAAAGCAATACTGCTGTGCATATAGCCCAAGACAATATTGCGTCTGAAAACCTTGCGATGGAACAGACATTCCAAAATCGCCTCCCATATTGCAGGAAGGAATTTCAACGAAAGGATGTTTTTCTTTACCTTTGAACGCTGTACCCTGTCGAAACTCATGTACCACCTAATATACTTGAAAACACATATTCCAAGCAGTACAAAGGCGCCGAGAACGAACGGAAGTACAAACGGACTGAAATAATTCATCATCATTTATTCTTTTTCGTTAATATTCTCCGCATGTTTACAATCGAATTCCTAAGATTGACCTCACGCGGACATACCAATGTGCACTTTCCGCAAAGCATGCATTTGTCAAGTTCTTTTGCTAGTCCTTCGTACTGACCCTGCATAAGCTTAGTCTTTATCTTGCGGATGTTAAAGTCGGAAAACTGCTGGGCAGAACAAGTTGCGGTACAAGCTCCACAATTTATACATACCATAAAGGTAGGTACGGCTTCGCGCAGTTCGTTCAGGCAACTAAAGTCAATCTGATCCAGATCGATTGACCTTGTCTGCGATATTGAAAAGCCAAACTGTCTCATTTCTCCTCCTTTAATGTTTTCAACAAGTCCATACCGCCGGTAACCTCGAAAATCTTCCTTACTTCCTGAAGGTTTTCCTCGCGGATCTTACGCAATGCACCTGGTCCATCGCCATGATAATTGGCTCCGAGCTTCGGGGCTACGGCTTCTATATTGTTCACATACCATTCCCAGATAGGTCCTTGCTCCTGATGTAGTTCGGGCTTAACCTTATCGGGATGCACGCAATATCCGATTTCAAGGATATTGTTTCCAACTGTCTCTGCCAGACGCTTCTCCTGCTCGGCAATATGCTCGTCCATATATCCGAGCTTGATGGCGACTTGCCTTAGCACAAGTATCACCTCGGCAGGCACATTCTGGCGCGGACAGCGCGTCTTGCACGACAGGCACTGACCGCAATACCATATCATATCGGAACGAAGCAAAGCTTCAATCTCGTTTTCGTCCTTGCGCTGCACAATATCGCATATACGGCGCGGGTCGTACTGGTAGAACTCGGCAGCAGGGCATATTGCCGTGCATATTCCGCAGTTCATGCAAGCCTTGAGCGCATCTTCGAAACGAGTATCCTGCATCAGCAGGTCATATAAGTTTCCCATGTTAATCCAATTTTACCTTAAACAAACCCATAACCCTGAACAAGAACCTTGGCAAAGGCTTTTCGCGGTTGCGGGTAAGCATATTTATGTTCCATCCCAGTTTTTTCATTACTGGAATCTTATGTGTTTCAACAAATTCTATCAATGTTCCGTCGGGGTCTTCGATGTAGGTGAAATGTCCGCTTGCTTCGCCCATATCGAAACGCTCGTTGTTGGGACAGCTGTCAACCGTAAACGGGAAGCCCTTCGATTCGCAGAACTTACGCAGTTCCTGCATGTTGGTAATGTCGAAGCATATCTGGATGAATCCAGGATCGCCCCAATAGCGTCCTTCGAAAATCTTGCGCGGCTGACGCTCCAATGCAACAACAAGCTCTATGCTGCTATTGCCCATAAGTTCGGCAAATGCACCCTTTGGCTTGCGCGACGACCTCAGCAATACACGACGGTATTTCTGGTCTCCACCGTTCATAAATGCGAAATCAGCGAAAACGCCAGTTTCATCATACACAACGGTATCGTAGCCAAGCACATCGCGATAAACAGAAAAAGCCCGCTCGATGTCGGTAACGCCTATCATTGCGCCAACCGTACCACCCGAGAGACGCTTTTCATCAATGAAAAC
>CACWOG010000290.1 GCA_902762455.1 uncultured Bacteroidia bacterium
CACCACGGGCAAGTGCAGGTTTCAAATTGTTTGCAGCATCCATTGCGCCCTGCGATTTTCCAGCTCCGACCAAGGTGTGGATTTCATCAATGAAAAGCACGATTTCACCGTTGCTTTCAACAACTTCCTTAACCACAGCTTTCAACCTTTCCTCGAATTCTCCCTGATACTTTGCGCCAGCGATAAGAAGACCCATATCAAGAGAGTAGATTTTCTTGGATTTCAGGTTGTCGGGGACATCGCCCTTGACGATACGCCCAGCAAGTCCTTCGGCGATTGCCGTCTTACCGACACCAGGTTCACCTATTAATATAGGATTGTTCTTAGTGCGTCGGGTAAGGATTTGCAGGATACGACGGATTTCGTCGTCACGACCGATTACTGGGTCGAGTTTGCCGTTCATTGCACGCTCGTTCAGGTTGATGGCGTACTTGCCAAGTGCGTCGTAGGTGTCTTCTGCCGACTGTGAATTGACGGTGCTGCCTTTCCTAAGTTCGAGGACAATGCTTTTCAGGTTTTCCTTGTTGAATCCGGCATCGCGCATCATCTTACCAATGCTTTCCTTGCTTTCGGCAAGAGCCATCACAAGATGCTCGACGGAGATGAACTTGTCGTTCATTTCGGTTTTCTTCTTGTCGGCAGCGATGAGGATGCGGTTGGTGTCCTGCGAGATGTAGGGTTCGCCGCCCTGAACTTTTGCGTAACGCGAAACGATGCTTTGTGCGGTAAGTTCAAAGTTACGCTTGTCAATCTCAAGTTTGCTGAGCATGTAGCTCATCACATCGGGTGCTTCGCTGAGCAGTGCCAAAAGCAGATGCCCGGGCTCAATTGCCTGATGTCCATTTTCGCTCGCAATAATCTGCGATTTCGAGATTATCTTCTGGGCTTTCGTTGTAAAATCTTCTATATTCATAATTCTTCAATTTTTTTTCAGTTAAACACTGCGCGGTATTGCAATAAGCCTGCCGAGAAAAAATGTAGGGTATGGAAGATGTTGTTTATTAGGTGATTATGTTTGTTTGGTAAAAATGAGTAATGACAAAATTACATAATTGTGGTGCTGTTTTGTGACAAGATGTCATATATGTATATGGCAGGAGCCAACCTCAAATCTTCAACCTTTAGCTCAGCGTAAGCTAAATCCTCAAAATCCTCAAAATCGTCAATCGTAACTCGTAAATCCCTTTGCATCTTGTCAGCAATCGTCAATCGTCAATCGTAACTCGTAAATAATATATATAGGTATCGTAAAAATATTTTCCTCCTTTTTGTTCTACATATCGAAAAAACACTTACCTTTGCGCCTTGTTCCAAAATTGTTTTTTGGAGCGTTTGAGTTGAATTTAATAATTTTGATTTTTAAAGCCGACGGCTCCGATGGCATATAACCGGAGAGATTTTATGATGAAAAAACTATTATTTAGTGTGCTCCTTTTGCTGATGACAGTGATTGGGGCGGTCGCACAAGTAACCGTGACGATTGGAGAAGGAACTTCTTACCAAAGCTATCCATTACCAGGTTATTATGGCTGGAATTACAATGTTTTCCTTTATACTCCTACAGCCGCAGCTGCTTTGGGTGCTGATTGTGACATTTCCAGTATAGCGTTTAATGTAAGTACCAATAGTACAGCTACTGGATCCGAAATGAAAATTTGGGTCAAGGATGTGGATGCCGACTATGCTTTGGCTGCAGCAACCACTTTCGGTGAATACACTACAGGTGCTACTTTGGTATACGAATCTAATGATTTAAGTACTACCGCGGGATGGAACACATTCGATTTTATTTCGGATTTTTCGCATGAAGGAGGCAATGCCTTGCTTGTGGCTGTCCGTGGAGAGGGATGTTCAACTAGTGGAGGATGTTCCCGTTCTTGTTACTATACAACGGCAACGAATACTTATTGGTTTAAGAATCAAGACAATTCAGATCCTGGTACAGATGTGTCAGGTAGTTTAAGTGGTAACCGTGCTAACATTCAGTTGGAACTCACCTATACTGGTGCAGTTTGCTTGTCTCCTTCTGGATTGAATGCAACTGCAATCACACACAATAGTGCTACGCTCAGTTGGTCTGAGAACGGTATTGGGTTTTGCAATATGGAACAGATAATACCTTCGCTTCTGGTACTTATACAGAGGCTAGTGTAAACAATCCGACCACTAATTTGACAGGTCTTAACGCCCTTACCACTTACTATGTTCGTGTGAAACCCGACTGTGATACAGATGGCTCACATTGGAGTAGCTCCATATCATTCACAACTACAGCAGTAGCCACCGAAGTCGGCGATAGTTGGAGCGACAACTTTGAAGGTGCAACTTGTGAATGGGAACTTATAAACGGCACACTTACCAATGCTTGGGCTTGGGGTACAGCCGCTAATAACGGAGGTACACACGCCTTGTATGTTTCTAACGACAATGGTTTTACTAATGAATATAGTGATGGCGGAACTATGGTGTATGCTACCAAACTGCTCAGCTTTGCAACTGGTAAATATGAATTCTCTTACGATTGGAAAGCAAATGGAGAATCCACATGGGACTTTTTGAGAGTTGCTTTAGTACCTGCATCAGTAACACTTTCTGCAGGCACAACACTACCTACTGGTTTGTCTTCAAATGCAGTTCCAACAGGTTGGATAGCTTTGGATGGTGGTAGCAAGCTTAACTTAGTTGATACATGGCAAACAGCAGTAAATGCTGTTAATGTAACTGCTGGCAACTATTACTTGGTATTTGCATGGCGTAACGACTCAGGCGGTGGAACTCAGCCTCCTGCAGCAATAGACAACGTAGGCATTACCCGTATTGCTTGTGCATACGATGTTACAAACCTTGCTGTTAGCAATATCTCCACTACTACCTTCTCGCGACTTTGCTGGAGCAACCGAACAAATTGTTAGCACAGCATCCTGCAATATGACTTCGCTTACAAGTGCTTCAACATATTATGTTAAGGTACGCGCATACTGCGGAGGTACCGATTTCGGTGCATGGAGCTCTGTTCTTGAATTCAATACAGCTTGCGATGCTATCACTTCTTATCCTTGGAGCGAGAACTTTGACGGATATACACTTGCATCTACATACACGCCTTCGTCTCGTACCTTGCCTATATGCTGGAACTACATCAACGAATGTACATATAATGATTATAAATATTATCCTACTATTTATTATTACAGTAATACAGATTACTCACACTCAACACCTAATAGTTTAAGGTTATATTCGTATTATTATTATTCTAGTTGGACGGATTACGATCCACAACCTCAGTATGCAATATTGCCTGCAATGGAAAACCTCAGTACCAAGCGAATTGAACTTTGGGCAAAAGGTTATAATACTAGCAGTACTTTCAAGATTGGTTTGATGACAGACCCAAGTGATGCAAGAACATTTGTACAGGTCGGAGAGGAACATGCATTGACAACATCTTATCAGAAGTTTACCGTTGATCTGACTGGTACAGGCAACTATATCGCCATAATGATAGACGCGGCTAACTCAAGTAGGACCTATAATGGTATGTATATTGATGACATCACTGTTATGGAGCAGCCCTCTTGTATGGAACCAACTGCCTTGAGCGCATCAAATGTACTTGCTAGGGAAGTTATTTTGTCTTGGACAGCAGGTGCAAGCGAAACTGCTTGGCAGATTTGCTTGAACGATGATGAAGATAACCTTATTAATGCAGATTCTAATCCATTCACACTTACAGGACTTACACCCGAAACTAATTATCAAGTAAAGGTACGTGCAAAATGCAGCGAAAGCGATTATAGCGAATGGACAAGCAACATATCGTTTACAACTACTGTAGCTTGCCCAGCTCCAACAGCATTGGTATTCTCAGATATTACCAATAATTATGTATCAATGTCATGGACTGCTGGTTCAAGCGAATCTCGTTGGAATCTCCAGTACAAGAAGTCGTCTGAAGAAGATTGGAGCGATGTTATCGAAGTGACAACCAATCCTATAACTAATATTTCTGGTCTTGACGCAGGTACAACTTACAATGTAAGAGTTCAGGCAAATTGTGAATTGGACGGAACATCTGGAACATGGTTGACAGGTTCTTTCTCTACTCTATACGGAATTCCATTTGTTGAGGAATTCGGAACATCTATTCCTGCAAATTGGGCTAATAAGTCTGGCCTTCTTGATAATGTAATGACAGGAACAGCTTTAACAAATGGTGGTAATTGGAATTTTGGTTCAGGTAGTAATGGCGTTTTCGATGACCATGCACGTGTTAATATATATGGTACATCCAAGAAAGACTGGTTGCTCACTCCAACTATTGTTATGGATGCTAATGTTCAGCTTACATTCGATTTGGCTCTTACCGCATTTAGTGGTACAGGCGCAGCATCTGGAAATTGCGATGACGACAAGTTTGTAGTTCTGATTAGTACAGATAATGGTGAAACTTGGACAATTCTCCGTCAGTATGACAACGCAGGTTCTGAAGATGTATATAACGACATTCCTACTGCTGGCGTAGAAGTCACAATCGACCTCAGCAGCTATGCAACCGACAATGTAATAATTGCATTCTATGGCGAATCAACAGTATATGGTGGCGACAACAACTTGCACATTGACAATGTAAGTCTCGACTATAGGCGTTCCTGCACAAAGCCAACAGCTTTGACTGTATCAAATGTTTTAGCAAGAACTGCCGATTTGGCTTGGACTGCTGGTGCAGACGAAACAGCTTGGCAGATTTGTTTGAATGATGTTGAAGATGATGAACACCTGATTAATGTTAATGGTGAACCGTCGTACACTCTTACAGGTTTAACACCAGAATATGCTTATACTGTTAAGGTTCGTGCAAATTGCGGTGGTGATGTAAGTGCTTGGACTGCTAATTCATCGTTTACAACAGCAGTTTCTTGCCCTGCACCAACAGCTTTGGCTGCTACTCTTACCCCAGGCAATGGTTCTGTTGCTACACTTACTTGGACCGAAAATGGAACAGCAACAGCTTGGACTCTTGAATATGGTACTGCAGCAGACTTCGCTGGTGCTATTTCTGTAGATGTAAACGAAACACCTTCTGCAGAACTTACTGGTCTTACTGCAGAAACAACCTACTATGCTCGCGTTAGAACCGTATGTGGCGTTGACGACGAAAGCGCTTGGAGCGATGTAATCAATTTCACTCCAACTGATGCGTATGCAATTACCTTGAATGATGGAACAACAACAAATAGTTATGTTCCTGTTTATGGTTTATATGTTGACGACCATTCTCGCAGCCAGTTTATTATTCCAGCTTCTGCTTTGACAGCCTTGCAGTGGGGTACAATCAACAAACTTACATTCTACAGTAGTAACACTTCTGTTAACTGGGGCGCTGCTCAATTTGATGTTCGTTTGAAAGAAGTAAACAATACAACTTTCGAAAATTCTACTCTTGAAGACTGGAACAATATGAGCCTCGTATATAATGGTAGCCTCACTATAAGTGACAATATTATGGAAATTACCTTCAGTACTCCTTATACTTATATGGGTGGCAACCTTATGATTGGTACTAATTG
>CACWOG010000291.1 GCA_902762455.1 uncultured Bacteroidia bacterium
ATATTAATTGACAATTAACAATGGATAATTGACAATGGATAATTGACAATGGACAATTAGCTACGCTGAGCTGAAGGTTGACAATGGATAATTAGCCGCTCCCTGAGCGTAGTCGAAGGGTCGGCATAATGAAACCAATGATTATTATATTTATAGCGGCACAATGTATTGCGCCGCTATATTTTTACCTAAATATTTCCACGGCCTTGTCAAAAATTCCGCTCAAATAGGCGAGTGCCATTCCGTAGTTTGATATTGGAATGCCAGCATCAACAGCAGGCTTCAGCCTGTTCATCAGTTGTTTGCGTGTGACCATACAGCCTCCGCACTGAATAACCATAGCGTAGTCGGTAATCTTGTTGGGAATCTCATCAAGTCCTGCTACAAATGTGAAGGACAAGTCCTTGCCTGTGAATTTGCGCAGTCCGTTCGGGAGTTTAATACGGCCAATGTCTTCGCAGGAAACGTGATGGCTGCAACTTTCGAGCATTAGGATTTTGTCGCCGTCCTTCAAGTTGGAAATGTGCGGAGTGCCTTTCAGATAGTTTGCAAAGTCGCCCTTGCTACGGGCAAGGACTATCGAAAAACTTGTCAATGGAACATCACTGGGAATCAGACTCTTAACCTTATGAAACACCTGTGAGTCGGTTATGGCAAGGCGAGGCTTTATTCCACGTCTGAAAAATTCTTCTACTTCGGTGTCCTGAATTACAATTGCCATTGAGTGGTTGTCAAGGCAGTCGCGAAGGACTTGTACCTGCGGCAGAATCATTCGTCCCTGTGGTGCTTCGCTGTCTATCGGTGTGATTAGCAGAACAATGTCGTTTGCGCTTATAATGTCGCCAAGAAGCGAGCCAAAGGTCCACGTGCTTTCTGGAGCAATCTGCTTTATTGTATCAAAGACGAGTTGTACATTGTCGCGGTTGCTTGTCGTGAAGTCGATTACGGGTACGTTGAACTCGTTCTCAAGATCGGACTTTAGGTTGTTGTCAAGAGGTGTGATGTCCGACTTGTTGTGAATTATGAAGAAAACGGTCTTGAGTTCCTTCAATCTGTCGATTATTTTACGCTCGTATTCACCAAACTCGTTGTTGGAAATAACAACTATTGCTATGTCAATTATGTTGATGGTTTCGAGCGACCTTTGGATTCTAAGTTGACCAGTTTCGCCTTCATCGTCGATTCCTGCAGTGTCGATGAATATGACTGGTGCGTATCCGAGTATTTCAAACGAACGCTTTACGGGGTCGGTAGTCGTACCCTTCAAGTCCGACACGATGGAAATGTTTTGTCCTGATAAGCAGTTGATTAACGACGATTTTCCAACATTACGTCTGCCGTAGATTCCGATGTGCGGCTTATTGTCCTTACCTTGTTTCATTGTTTTACTTTTTGCATTTGCAGATGGCTTCGTATAGTTCGGGCAGCCGTTTCGAGATTGCTATCGGGCGGTTGTTCTCGATGAAGCAGTTGGTGCTTTGGGCGGTGCATATTATCTTGTCGCCGACACGCATAACGTATGAAATGTCGAACTTCAGTTCGCTCACGTTTGCCACCGAAACTTCGATTTCAATCACATCCTTGAATGTTGACGGACGCTTGTAGTTGCAGGAAACCGCAACGACAGGGGAGAAGACGCCTTCAGCTTCAACCTTTTCGAATCCAAACCCAAGCTGGTCAAGCCAGTCAACGCGGGCTTCCTCCATAAAACGTATGTAGTTTGAATGGTGAGTAACACCCATACGGTCGCATTCATAGTATTTTACCTCGTGTCTGTAAGTATGCATAACTTTTATTTTTAACCGTGCAAAGATATGATTTTTTTGAAAAACGATTACGCAAAAAAGGACGGCAGTGAACCGTCCTTGATTATTGTTTTGTGGATGTCGTCTATCTCTGTAAGGGAAGGTTTGAAACCTTCCCTTACAAAGATACGACACAAAACATTCTATTCCTTGATGAATTTCCACTGGCTGAGCGTAGCCGAGGCCGTGCGGATTCTCACAACATACACCCCTGCCTTCAATTCTTCCACATCGCAAACCGTATTATCTGCGTTTACCTCAATTCTCTTTACCACCTGTCCCATCACATTCACAATCTCGATTTCGGAAATTGTTTCCGATGATGTGATGTTGAGGATGTCGTTGGCGGGATTCGGGTAAAGGGCGATTTCAAGCGATGCATTTTCCTCAATGCCAGTTGCTGGGTCAAACGAAGCAATGTAGGTCGCATCTCCAGTTACGGTTATGTAACGCGGATTATCAGTATTGTCATCGCTCCACGAAGAGAAAACAAAACCTTCCAATGCGGTTGCTTCAATCCTTACAACCGTGCCTTCGGGGTATGTTCCGCCGCCTGTTACCGTACCACGATTCGGATTTGCTGACATAACAGTGATTGTGTATTCTGTAACAGAAGAAACTTCATCAAATGTTGCAATATAGGCTGCATCTGCCGTTACCGTAATCTGACGGGGATTGTCTGTGTTTTCATCGCTCCACGAAGCAAATACAAAGCCCTCGTTTGCAATGGCCTCGATTGTGATGACAGTACCTTCGGGATATGTTCCTCCGCCTGTTACCGTACCACGGTTAGGATTTGCCGACATTACTGTTATTGTGTATTCTGTAACGGAAGAAACTTCGTCGAATGTTGCTATGTAAGTTGCATCGGCTGTTACCGTAATCTGACGAGGATTGTCTGTGTTTTCATCGCTCCACGAAA
>CACWOG010000292.1 GCA_902762455.1 uncultured Bacteroidia bacterium
ATCACACTTTCGCAAGTTGGAATACAATGCAGGATGGTAGTGGTACATCATACAGCGATGGACAGACTATAAATGTCACATCCGATATTACGCTATATGCTCGATGGAATCATTTATGGGTTGATTTAGGGTTGCCTTCTGGCACAAAATGGGCGACTTGTAATGTTGGAGCAGATACGCCAGAAGGTTATGGGGACTATTTTGCTTGGGGGGAAACGACCGCAAAGACTACATACAGTTGGAGTACTTATCGCTATTGCAATGGGAGTTCTAGTACACTAACTAAGTATTGCAATAATTCAAGCAATGGCAACAACGGTTTTACCGACAATCTTACAAACCTTGTCGCTTCAGACGATGCTGCAACCGCCAACTGGGGCGCAGGCTGGAGAATGCCGACAAGGGAAGATGTGTACGAACTCTACAATAACTGCACTCACGAATGGACTACCCAGAACGGAGTTAACGGAATAAAATTTACTGGAACTAACGGCAATTCTGTCTTTCTGCCCGCTGCTGGCGAACGAATTGATAGCGTTCTCGGTGGCACATACGGCGAATACTGGTCGAGTTCGCTCTGCACGGAAGACCCAGACTTAGCGTGGTATTTCTACTTCAATTCGGACGTTTTCTACTTCACCAATCCACGCCTCTTTGGGTTTACTGTGCGCCCTGTGTATGTTAATTGAAAATAATTGAATTAAGAATATAAAAGTATTATCGCAATGAAAGTTTTGATGTTCGGCTGGGAGTTCCCTCCTCATATTACCGGTGGTCTCGGTACGGCCTGCTATGGGCTTACCAAAGGACTTTCGCATTTCGGCACGGAAATAATATTCGTTGTCCCGAAGGCTTACGGCGACGAGGATCAGAACTATGTGTCGATACGCAATGCCAGCGATGCTGTAATTACCGAAAAGGATGTCAAGGAAACCAAGGTGTGGAAGAATTTCCGCTACATCGAGGTTGGTTCGCGCCTTGTGCCTTATATGGACCCCGAGGATTTTGCAAGGATGTACGAATCTAACATTCCTGGGGTTAAGATTTCCGAGAGTTTCCTCAATACCAAATACACATTCTCCGGTTCTTACGGTCCAAACCTGTACGATGAGGTTTCGCGTTACGCGCTGATTGCCGGACACATAGCGGCACACAACGATTTTGATGTCATTCACGCGCACGACTGGTTGACTTATTTTGCCGGCGTTGCTGCAAAGAAGGTTTCGGGAAAGCCTTTGGTGGTGCATATCCATGCTACCGAATTCGACCGTAGCGGCGAGCATGTCAACCAGCATGTTTACGACATCGAGCGTGCAGGTATGGAGGCTGCTGACAGGGTTATTGCCGTCAGCAACCTGACAAGGAATATCGTCATCAATCGCTACGGCATCAGTCCCGACAAGGTTGTGACCGTACATAATTCGGTGGAGCCGATGTCGTTGCCCGAATTTACCTTGCACAAGGGCTTCCGCGAGAAGGTTGTAACTTTCCTTGGACGTGTTACTTTCCAGAAAGGTCCCGACTATTTCATCGAGGCTGCCAAGAAGGTCATCGACCGCGATCCGAATGTGCGCTTCGTGATGGCTGGCAGTGGCGATATGCTCAACAAGATGGTGCGTCGTGTGGCTCAGTTGGGAATTGCAACCAAGTTCCATTTCGCAGGTTTTTTGAAAGGCAATGAGGTGTACGAAATGTTTGGCATGAGCGATGTGTATGTGATGCCGTCGGTGAGCGAGCCGTTCGGAATCTCGCCGCTCGAAGCAATGATGTCGGATGTGCCGGTGATTATTTCAAAGCAATCGGGTGTGGCAGAGGTCCTTAAGCACGCCATCAAGGTCGATTTCTGGGATGTTGACGAACTGGCTGATTCCATTTACGGAATGTTGCACTACGATGCGTTGTCGCAGATGTTCAAGAAATATGGTAAGCAGGAAGTTGAAAATCTCAGATGGGAAAATTCGGCTTATTATGTTAACGAGGTTTATAAAAGTGTTTGTGGATATTAAAAAATAAGATATGCGTTCAATTTGTTTCTATTTTCAAGTACATCAGCCATTTAGGTTGAAAAAATATAGGTTCTTCGACATTGGCAACGACCATAGCTACTACAACGACTACGAGAACCGCACCATTATGCGCAAGGTGGCCGAAAAGTGCTATTTGCCTGCCAACCAGTTGTTTCTGGACTTGGTAAACGAGTACGGTGACAACTTCAAGATTGCATATTCGCTTTCGGGTACGGTAATCGACCAGTTCGAGTTGTATGCTCCCGATGTGCTCGAAAGTTTCCAGAAACTTTTCGCAACGGGTAGGGTAGAGCTTCTTGATGAGACCTATTCGCACTCGTTGTCGGCGTTGCGTCCCGAGGATGTGTTCGACTATCAGGTGAACCGTCATAGAAGGAAAGTAAAGGAACTTTTCGGCTTGCAACCAAAGATTTTCCGCAATACGGAGCTTATCTATTCCGACGAAATAGGCGAGAAGGTGGCAAAACTCGGCTACGAGGGAATGCTTACCGAAGGAGCCCGTCACATTATGGGTTGGAAGAGTCCGAACTATCTGTACTGCAATGCGATAAATCCTAAGTTGAAGCTTTTGCTCAAGAATTTCAAATTGTCCGATGATATTGCATTCCGTTTCTCGAATCAGGCGTGGGAAGAATATCCACTGACCGCCGAAAAGTATGTTGCTTGGCTTAACGCAAATCTTTGATTTTATGCGTGCTTTGCCCGAGAAGGTTTTCAAGTATTCCGACTACCAGTTCCATACGCCGAGCGAGGTAGTTGCAAAGCACAATCCTGTTGGCGTGCTTAATGTTCCGTATCCTATTTCGTGGGCCGACGAGGAGCGCGACCTTACGGCTTGGCTTGGCAACGAACTGCAGAACGAGGCTTTCGAGAACCTGTATAAACTCTTTGAACGCGTGAAGGAACTCGACGACCCCGAACTATGGCGCGACTGGCTCTACCTTCAGACGAGCGACCACTTCTACTACATGTGTACCAAGTGGTTCTCCGATGGCGATGTTCACAAGTATTTCAATCCGTACAGCTCGCCCTACGAGGCATTTATCAACTACATGAACATTTTGAGCGATTTCAGAATAAGGTTGGGATTATAAAGGATTCCAAAGGAAATAGAAAAGGCTTGCCATCGC
>CACWOG010000293.1 GCA_902762455.1 uncultured Bacteroidia bacterium
AAATTTGACCTCGAAATTTTATCATCCTCTTTTTTACTGGATTCTGGAGCTGATAAAATCAATCTTGAAGTCATATTTTTTGACATCAAGATTTCGCGGTATTCCTCCCTTGTAAGCTGGAAACGGAAATCGGCATCAAACTTTGCTATATTGTTCTTCACCTGCTGGTTGAATGCCTTGGTAGTGTAGCCATATAAAGCTGCAAGGTCGGCATCAAGCATCACCTTAACGCCTCGCACCTCGTAAATCATCTGCCTTATAGAATCAAATGCATTCATATCTTCGACGAGTTATAAATATCGTAATCTACAGCGATACAACATATTACAACATTTGTTTGTACACTCTGCGCAATGCCTATCCTATACAATAACTCCATTTTACAAAATCTTCAATTAGCGAGCAAATATAAATAATATATCTATATTATAAAAGTTTTTTGTCTATAAATTAGACAATTAAAGATAAAAGGTAGATAAATGCGCAATACAGAGGCACAAAAATAACAGTGCCATATCTGGCGCTTCAACAAATCATTTCAAACGGCGTACTTCGACAACACTTCGATTTCACTCAGTGCGACGGTTCAGCAACCATCAACCATAGAAACAGCATTTGGGCTGACAGGCCGACAGACTTGAAGACTCACAGCCGTTTGTACAGACGCAAAATTTTGCGTCACAGAAACGGCGCCAGCCATTGAACGGCGCAGCCCTCAACGAAGTTAAACGGGCTTTAGCCCATGAAACCCTTAAACGGCTTTAGCCATTGAAACAGCGTAGCGTAGAAACGCCGAAGGCACAGAAACGGGCGTTAGCCCATTGAAACAGCGTAGCGTAGAACTGGCGTAGCCATAAAAAAAACATCCCCGCACCTACGGCACGAGGACATTTCACCTTTATTGCAAAATCCTAACCTTAGAACTTATATGTAAATCCAAAGCCAAGTAGCTCCTTGAACTGCAACCTCTTGCCCATTCCATCCAAAGTTCCGTCTCCATCGGTATCAATAGGAACATCAACATCATCATCGTATGCAAGCGTTATGTTCAAATTAGCCGAGAACCATTTGCTTAACTTTATTGTCAGCAAGTTGTCCCAGTTCATATCGACATTCTGCGGCTTTACAATATAGTTGGAGAATAAATCGAGCTTGGTCGTATATGTGAACACCTTTAGGAAATCAATCTTAAATTCTGCCTTTACATATCCACCGAATTCTGGACGGAACCTCTTGCCTGGGTCAACACCGTAAGCGCCTTCTGCCGACAATGCCGAATCCAATACGAATGTCATCCTGCCCGACAACGGAGCGATAAGCAAAGAGAATGTCATATTCGGATGATTTTCAAATGTTGGCTTGAAGTCCATACCGAGAGCTATGTTCAAGTAGCCAGGAGCCATCCATGACGAAACTCTTGTTGAATCTGTAATTGACTTGTAGCCATCGGCAAACTGGGTCTTGAAGCCAACCAATGCCGAGTAGTACCAATACTTGAATGCGTAGCGTCCGTACTTCGATGCAAAGTCAATCTTATCGTCGGTCTTGTAGAACAAAACACTTGTCTTCTTTGTTCCCTGACGCATCATACCATAGCCAAGGTCGAGAGTGTTGTCCCAAGTGGTCTTATCCTTGGCATAGTTGGCAAATGCATTGAAAAACATATTTCCGGAAATCGACGGTTCTCCACCACCAGCCCAATTTCTAAATGCTACCTGCGAGAAATTGAGTGAAGCAGCTCCACCAAGTTTCCAGTTTTCATTTTTTTTCTTTGCCGAAGAATCGGCTGCTTCCTGTGCGAACACTACTGTTGCGCTCAACAATACTGACAAAAATACAATTAAATACTTTTTCATAATTATTTATTTATTTCGTTATTTCCTTTTAAATGAACATCCATCTGCGGGAACGGGAACTCAATACCCTCCTCGTTGAATGTTGCATATACCTTATTGTTAAAATCGAAGAACACATCCCAGTAGTCGGGAGTGTTAACCCACGCCCTTACCACTATGTTTACCGACGAATCGGCCAATTCAATAATGGAAATGAAAGGTTCCGGGTCTTTAAGTATGCGGCTGTCGGCTCCGATGATGCGCATAATAGAATCGCGAGCCACTTTGAAATCGGTTCCGTATGTAACACCAACCTTCCAATCGACGCGCCGCTTGTCCTGTTTCGAGTAATTTGTAAGCAGATTTGTTGCCAGCGCGCTATTTGGGACGATTATCGTCTTGTTGTCAACAGTAGTTATTATGGTATTGAAAATCTGAATTTCCTTGACAACGCCTGCAACGCCCTGCGCCTCGATGTAGTCATTCACCTTGTATGGCTTGAATATCAGAATCATAACCCCACTGGCAAAATTTGAGAGCGTTCCCTGCAATGCCATACCTATGGCAATACCTGCAGCTCCCAAAACAGCAATGAACGAGGTCATCTGAATGCCCACCATACCCATCACACTGATGATAATCATTATCTTTAGCGCAATGTTTGCTAGGCTCGAAACAAAGGATATGAGTCCAGGGTCGGAGTTCTTGCGAACCATCATCTTGCGCAATGCCTTAACTATCAGCTTCGACACCCAGAATCCAATGAATAGGAATGCCAAGGCTCCCATAAGCGATACGCAGAACGACAAACCATTGGTCGTTAGCCAGTTCATCGCAGAGTCGAACCACGAAATGCTTT
>CACWOG010000294.1 GCA_902762455.1 uncultured Bacteroidia bacterium
TAAACGGCCTGAACGTAAAGAACAAGTAGATGGAAAAAGAAGATTTTGAAAGATATTTATTCAAAGCCTAGGCTTATTGTTCTCGTGCCGAGAAGTGCGAAAGCGATGTGCGTACCTATTTATATAAGCAGCATGCTGATTCCGAAATCATATCCAAGGTAATAGAAAGCCTTGTGGAAGATAAGTTTGTTGATAATGAGCGTTATGCACGTGCTTTTGTGTCCGATGCTTTCAAGTTTAACAAGTGGGGACGGCTGAAGATTCGTCAGGCGTTGCTGGCTAAGGGAATTTCCGACAATATTATGGCGGAACCGCTTTCTGAGATTGATGAAGCGGAATATATGTCTCTTCTTGAAAGTTTGATAAAGTCGAAGTTGAAGTCTGTGCGTGGTGACGACGAGTACAAGGTCAAGGCTTCTGTTTTCCGTTTCGCATACAGCAGGGGGTTCGAGCCAGAATTGGTGGAAAAGACGTGGGGGAGAGTGCGTTAGTAATCTTCTCGCCTGTGCTTTTCGTATTTTTTTTGTCGTCATTCCGCAAGTCTGAACATTCACGCGATACGGAACGGGGAGCGTTGTAATGTTCGACTATGCGGAATCTCCTTTTGTTACTAATATTCATTTCTTTTTATTACTTTTGTTTCGAAGAAGATTTTTATGGCAAAAGACGCATTCGTATATTTTATGGCTAACACTCACAATACAACACTATATGTTGGAGTGACAAATGATTTGCTTCGAAGAGTTGCTGAACACAAGGCTCACATAAACAAAGGTTTTACTGATAAATATAATTGCGATAAACTTGTTTATTATGAAGAAATAGAATCGTTTGATACTGCCATTGAAAGAGAAAAGAAACTGAAAAAATGGAAACGTGAATGGAAAAATTGTCTTGTCGAATCTATTAATCCTGAATGGAATGATTGGAGTGTAAGTCTTGGTTTAACACAGGATTATGTTGATTCTATAAAGGAACATTATAGGTTGGAGAGAGGAGATTGGCTACGCCGAGCTGAAGGTACCGCATAAGCGAACTCACAAGGCTCGTTCCTGCGCCTGTTCGTTCTGCTTTGTGGAATGACGGTTAGTAGGCATTTAGTAGTCTTCTCTTCTGTGTTTTTCGTCCTCGTCGAAGAAAATGTTTGTGTACGAGTGGTATCTGCTCCAAGCGATTTCTCCGTTTTCCACTGCTTCTTTCACGGCGCAGCCAGGTTCGTTGGTGTGGGTGCAGTTGTAGAATCGGCAGTTCTCGGCAGTCTTGAAGATTTCGGGGAAATAATGCGAGATACAGTTGCGCTCTAGTTCCACAAGTCCGAATGCGCGAACTCCTGGAGTATCAATAATGTAACCGCCAAAGTCTAGCGGTAGCATCTGGGCAAACGAAGTGGTGTGCTTGCCCGAGTCGTGTGATTCCGAAATGCTTGCCGTCTTGAGGTTTAGTCCCGATACGGCATTCACAATCGAGGTTTTTCCCACTCCGCTTTGTCCTGAAATAAGGCTTACCTTGTCCTTCAGGATTTCGCGCACGGCATTAAGGTTGTGGTTTTTCGTTACTGAAACGTCAATCACTTTGTAGCCGATTTCGGCGTAGGTAGCCATAAGTTCGGCAACTTGGTCGAATTCCTCAGGCTTATATATGTCTATCTTGTTGAAAATAATTACGGTAGGTATGCTGTACGATTCTGCCGAAACTAGAAAACGATCGAGGAAGACGGTTGTGGTTTCGGGGTGGTGCATTGTGAAGACAAACACTGCCTGGTCGATGTTGGCGGCGATGATGTGCGACTGCTTCGAGAGGTTTGTCGATTTGCGGATTATGCAGTTGCGTCGTTCGTGTATGCTGGCGATTGTCGCGGGCTCTATAGAAATGTCAAACTCGACAATATCACCGACTGCTACGGGATTTGTCGAGTTGTAACCTTTTTGCCTCAGCTTTCCTTTGATTACGCAGTCGTACTTTTGGTTGTCGCTGGCAACTATGCAGTTGCTGCCGTTCGACTGTATAACAGTGCCTTTTTTCAGCATCAGGACTATTTGTTGTTCAAGCGTTTAGCAAGTTCCTGTGCAACGTACGAAGCCACATCGTCGGCGTAGGAGTTTGCTCCGAAACCTGCATCGTAACCGAGTTCCTGTGCAAGTTCGTGGCTGATACGCGGACCGCCGCAAACGAGGATAACCTTGTCGCGAAGACCTTCGGCTTCAAGCATTTCGACAAGTTCGGTCATATTCTTGATGTGTACGTCCTTCTGTGTTACGGTCTGCGAAACGAGCAGTGCGTCGGCGTGCATCTCGATGGCCTTGGCGATGAATTCTTCGTTCGGCACCTGGCTACCCATATTGAGGGTTTCAAACATATCGTAACGCTCAATGCCATAGTGACCAGCATAACCTTTCATGTTCATTATGGCGTCGATACCAACGGTGTGAGCATCGGTTCCAGTGCTAGCGCCAATAACGACAATCTTGCGGCCAATGTGTTCGCGGATAAAGTCATCGGTTTCTTTCATGCTCATCACGGTCGATTCTACCTTCGGAACATGGATGTTGGTATAGTCAACGGTGTGGGTGCTGCTGCCGTAGCAGTTGAAGAATGTGAAGCCTTCGGTAAGTTCCTTTGAATAAACGACCAGCGGATTTTCGAATCCCATCTTCTTGAGGAGCTGTTTTGCTGCTTCTTCGGCTTCGGCGCCCCGTACGGCTTTATTTTCGTCAAGTCCAAGGTTTTGTCGAAATCCTTGGCTTCCATTGAGTATAGTCCTTCGCTCATTGCAAATCAAAATTTTGAGAGTGCAAAAGTAATGAAATAATTTGATAATTCAAAAATTCAAAAATTTGAAGATTTGATAATTTGAAAATTTGTCCTTGCGTAGTGTCGCGTCACGGCGCGACCTATTGATGGGTGTTAATTTTATGTCTGGATTTGTTACAATATTCTGCCGTTTTATGTTTGGATTTATTACAAAAATTTTTGATTTTATATTTGGATTTGTGCAGAAATAGTTGTTGTGTTTAGATGTAATTTGTTGATAATAAATGCTTTTTCGTGATTTTGTTTTAGACGGGTAGATTTGAATTGAAGTGTGTTTACATTTCCATTATTCCCGACTCGTCAACCACAAGGCTACGATCAAGAATTATTGCCTTTGTATGATTCGACTTGTCAATATATGTAACAAAATAGTTGCAAGCAATTTCGTTGTCGAACTCACGCAAGAATGCCTCGCGAATGCGGCTGCATTTTTCGTTTATTGAATTTTTGGTGCTGTCGATTATGTCGTTGATGCTTTCAGTCATCTTGTCTTCATTCTCGCGATTGCTTACACGACGGTAAATGGCAAACAATTCCTTTTTGTAGTCACGCAACTGCTTGAAACGTACACCTTCCGGATGCCTCAAAAAGAAAAAGAACACCACTTTGGGCAAAAATGCCATCTTGATTTCCTTGTCGTTGTAATCGGGCAGGACAATTCTAAAATCTTCTGTTATAAGCAAATGGCTCGGCTTGGGTGGTTCTATAAACAACTGCTTAATCAGAAAACTGTTAACGCCCATATTGCGTAGTTTTATAACCCTCTCCGTAATTTCATCGGCAAGTTTCTGTGCCTCAATTGGAAATTCTGAATCTGCAAAATCTTTTCCCTTCTCCGTATGGATGTTATACATAGCGGGATGACCATTGCCGACAAATTCAAGGTATTCACGAATTTGCAGGAAAACATCCTCGTCGTTGGTGTATTCTAATGGATAATACGAATATGTATCTTCAACTACTCCTCGATATTCATCATCAACAGTTCGGATTAGCCTTACAAGTCCGTGCTTGATTTCTGCCGTTTCCGATTCGTTTTGACTGGTAATGCTGCAATTCGACATAAACCACGAGTAAAATCTTGTCGCCAATTCTTTGACGTCTATTCCTTTTCTGTGAGAAGCATCTAACGACGGAGCCGCATAGCATATAGTTTCGTCAACTATGTCACTGCTGTAATATTCAGGCAAATACACAAAATCATAACCAAAGTCTTGTGCTGAAATAGAAAGATAGTCGTACCAGTCGATAAACTTATATTTACGGTTGTATTCCTCCCAGAAAATCCTGCGAACATCCTTGTTGTTGCGGCGGAAAAAGTCGTTAAGCTTTTCGTCGTATTCCGATTCGACATATATTATCTGCGTTTTAAGAGGCAAATATTCGTTGTCGCGGATTTTCTTTATCTGGGAATTTTTAGCCATTACTTTCTCCATCCGCTTTTTTTCTTCTGCCAGTGCTAGTTCTTCACTTTTTCTTTTTGTCTCTGCTTCTGCATTTGTTTCGATTTGACTGTCTCGTTTATTGTAAAAGATTAGAAACAGCACAGGCATCGCAACAAACGCCAGTACATAAAAAATCGTAAGCGCAATTGCTACAAATATCATTGCCAGCACACGACCAATACGGCGATTGTAATCGTTGCCAACAATTGTTGAAAATTCAGCAAAAAACCTTTTGGGAGTAATCTCCATTGCTATGGTAGCCGCTACGCATAGCAGGAAATATACAAACAATGATATGAGCAGTATGGTCATTTAATTTTTGTTGGCAAGATAGTAAAAAAACTAAAACAAAATTATTTCATATAATTTTGCATAGTTATCTGCCACGAACAACAATTTCCGTTGTTTCGGATTTACTGCCATAGGCAGTGAACTAAAGGTTACAATTCGAAACATAAGAATATTAGCATTTGTAATATCAATGCGATATGCTTGATATAGAAACAATTGCCTGGCTTTATGAAGAAATCTTTTTACTGCTGCAGGCAACAATTATCAATCCGATAACTCCTAGCAGAAACCCGAGCAAGGCACCCAAACCGGCACCCATTTTGCGATTCTTGCCAATCACTCCGCAAACAATAATCAAAACTATTCTTCCTAATATAATTCCAAAAACTTCGCTATTCATAACTTATTGGTAGTTAAATTTAAATATTTACACTAAGTTTTCTAATTGCTTTTCCTTTTTCAATTTAACTGATATGGATTTCAATCGTCATTATTTTTGTTTCTTATTTTT
>CACWOG010000295.1 GCA_902762455.1 uncultured Bacteroidia bacterium
CGCGTTAGAACAAACTCAGCATCAGCAATTGAAGACTTCGGTATGGGCGCAATTGAACTCTACCCGAACCCGACAGACGGAATGCTGACCGTTGAAAACTGCGAAGGTGCAAACTACGAAATCTTCGACATTACCGGAAAGGTTGTTGCCGCTGGTAACATAACCAACAAGGTTCAGACAATAAACATTGCCGACGAAATTACCGGCAACTTGGTTATCAGAATAATCAACAACGACAAGGTTGTTACACGTCCTATCGTTAAGTTCTAATAATCAACAACAAGCAAAAATAAAGGCCGCCAAAAGCGGTCTTTATTTTTTTATAAATAACGATAGTATGAACTATTTTAAAATTATATTTGCATATTAAAAAAATTGTAAATACTTTTGAAAAAAGTTTTTTTGAAGTAAACTTGACTTGTAATAAAGGACATATAAATACTGATAATCAATGCCTTATCAAAACATATCGCATTAAGTCAGATTTTATAACTATTATAGGAAAATAGGTATGAAGAGATTTTTATCAATAATACTGCTTGCGTTCAGCATATCGGCTGTGGCTCAGAACAATATTCCCGACCCACCAAAATTCCAGTCGGCAAGCGTAATTCCTGAATCTAACCCAGTAACAGTAAAGCTGACTTGGTTACCAAGCGACTCTACTGATGTTGTCGGATATATCGTTTATAAGATTATTGACAACATAACCACCACCCTCGACACCGTTAGAGGCAGAGATATGACAAGCTACGAATACACAGCATCGTCTGCTAAATCAACCAGCGAAAGATTCCGCCTCGCATCATTCGACGGCGACGGATACAAAAGCACAATCACCGACCCCCACTCCACAATCCTGCTAAAATCATCATTTGACAGATGCGAACGTAAAGTTACTCTTACTTGGTCATCATACGTAGGCTGGGGAACTAACATTGCTAACTACCGAGTTTACAGAAGATTCACTGGCACAGACTATCAACTGATAAAAACACTTCCTGCAACTGCCAGCGAATATATTGATGAAAATCTTGCAAACAACCGCTGGTACTGCTACTATGTAGAAGCAGTAAAAAACAACGGAACAACTGCATCTTCAAATTCCATTGATTTCACAGCTTCTGGACACCAAGGTCCTTCATGCATTAAAGCCAACTACGCAAGCGTTGACGAAGACCAAAACATCGCCTTGAACTTCCAGATAACAAATTCGGGAGAAGTAACAGAATTTCAGATTCTCAGGTCAATAAACAGCGACGACAATTTTTCGCCGATTGCTAGTTTTCCATACACAGGACAGACACAAATCATCTATACCGACACCGATGTTGACGCTTCGCAAAATATGTACTACTACAAACTTGTTGCAATAGATCCTTGTGGACAAATATCAAAAACTTCAAACTTAGCAAGCAACATATTGCTAAAGGCTTATTCATCAGAAACTACCGAACACAACCTAGAATGGACAGAATATCGTGACTGGTTTTATCCACAAGAATGTAATATCAACTCTAATGGCGTACTATCATACAAGATTTTCAGTTATTTCGATGGTGCAGCACAGGAAATCGGCAATACTGGACAAGGCGTTCTTTCTTTCAACAACAACATAGCCGAATATGTCAAGAGATGCCACGACAAAGGTATATACCTTACAAGTTCGTTCTGCTACTATGTTGAGGCATACGAAAATACACAGGACATACCACAGCAACAGGTCAGCAGGTCTAACATAGCTTGCGTTTACGAAACCCCTATAGTCTGGATGCCTACTGCCTTCAATATCACTTCAAAAGATGAAATAAACAGAATTTTCAAACCTGTACTTTCTTTCGTAAAGGATTATCCGTACGAATTTATAATTTACGACAGATGGGGACAGCAGGTATTCAAGACTACGGATGTCAACGCTGGCTGGACCGGCAAGGATGCAAAAAAATATTATCACACCGATTACTATGTATATACAATAAAGTATGCCGACTACAAGGACAAGGAATACAGCAAGTCGGGAACTTTCTTCCTAATAATGGAATAAGGATATTTTTTCAGAATATACAGATGCGGCGAATGCCGCATTTGTTTTTTACACCAATAATTATTATTAAATTTGCGCAAAATTTTAAAGAAAACAAAATGGGTTTACATTGTGGAATCATAGGCATTGCAAACTGCGGAAAAACCACGGTTTTCAATTGTATGTCGAAGACAAAGGCAGAAACTAGCAACTTCGCATTTTCGAGCAACAAATCAAATATAGGCGTAATCTCGGTGCCAGACGCAAGGCTCAAGGAAATGGAAAAATTCCAACCAACGGAAAAACTTGTACCAGCAACCGTTGACATTGTTGACATCCCTGGCCTTACAAAAGGCTCCAACCATGGCGAAGGCGTTGGAAACCAATTCCTTGCCGACATCAGGAATGCTGATGCGCTAATACACGTACTCCGTTGCTTCGATGATGACAACCTCCCCCACATTGACGGTTCGGTTGACCCTGTAAGGGATATGGAAACTATCGACCTCGAACTGCAAATCAAGGACATCGAGTCGATTACCAAGAAGATTGCAAGGATGGAAAAGGCTGCAAAGGTCGGTGATAAGGATGCAAAACAAGCCGTTGAAGTTCTGAAAATATATCAGGAACACCTTGAAAATATGCAGAACGCACGTACCGCTCCCGTATTTCCGAACTCGACACCGACGAGGAAAAACAGGAATTCCTCGCCGACTATGGTTTGGAAGAACCGAGCGTAAACAGGATTATCCGCGCCGCCTACGATTTGCTCAACCTGCAGTCGTTCTTTACCGTTGGTCCGAAAGAAATCCGCGCTTGGACTATCCACAAGGGCGAAACCGCACCCGAAGCAGCTGGCGTTATCCACAGCGACTTGCAACGAGGCTTCATCCGTGCCGAAGTAATGAAATACAACGATTTCGTAACATTAGGTTCGGAAAATGCAGTAAAGAATGCTGGCAAATTCCACGTTGAAGGGAAAACTTACGTCGTTGAGGACGGCGACATACTAAACATCAGGTTTAACGTTTAATATCAGAAAGATGGCACAACAAGTTTCAACGCCAAAAGGAACACGCGATTTCGGTCCAGCCGAAATGAACAGAAGAAATTACATCTTCAACACCATAAAGGAAGTTTTTCATAACTACGGATTCTCGCAGATAGAGACTCCTGCAATGGAAAACCTCTCTACCCTACTCGGCAAGTACGGCGCAGAAGGCGATAAATTGCTTTTCAAGATTCTGAATTCTGGAAATTTTACCGACAAGATTTCAAAGGAAAGCCTTGATGCTCAAAACTATATCGAAATTACAAACAATATTTCGGAAAAAGGTCTTCGCTACGACCTTACTGTTCCGTTTGCTCGCTTCGTAGTGCAACACCGCAACGACATCGTATTTCCGTTCAAGCGCTACCAGATTCAACCAGTCTGGCGTGCCGACAAACCACAGAAAGGCAGATACAGAGAATTCTACCAGTGCGATGTTGACATAATTGGTTCAAAATCATTGTTCAACGAGTTTGAACTTATACAGATTATAGACGATGTATTTGCAAGACTTGGCATTTCGGAAACTTTGAAGCTCAACAACCGCAAAATTCTCTCAGGAATAGCAGAAGCCATTGGCGAAGCCGACAAATTTGTCGTCGAGGCCCTGTCCTGCGAAAATATACAGGTGATGGGTTTCCACTGCCACATCGGGTCACAGATATTCTCCCCTGAACCCTTCACAATGGCCCTGGACATAATGCTCGACTTTATGGTGCGCATCCGGGAGACTCTGGGCTACACCGCGAGCATACTGAACCTTGGCGGCGGTTACGGCGTCAGGTATACAGAAGACGATCCCATAATGGATATTTACACCTGCATCGAGAAGACCGGCGAACACCTTAAAACGC
>CACWOG010000296.1 GCA_902762455.1 uncultured Bacteroidia bacterium
ATTCAAGTTTCGGCAAACAGTAGCGTGGCTGTTACTGCAGGAAGCGACAACTCGGCAGCTGTAGTTGACTTCGAAAACAAGAAAGTCCTGCAGAAATTCAAGGCTCAGAGCAGTTCAGGAAAGGTAAAGCAGGTGTTCGACATCAAGGCTATACAGGAACAGGCAATGAAAGGCAACGATATGAAAGACAATATGTACGACGAAAACGTATATTCAGTAGCAGTTAGCCCCGATGGAAAGTACATTATGTATTCCGCTGGCAAATATGGTCTCGCCGACCCTGTTCTGAAATATGCCAACATCTCGTCGCTCAACATACTTGGCGCCAAGAACGAGCGCGTTGCCAAAAAAGGAATTGCAGCAGGAATGGCATTGCCCAACAACATCCACATCTACAAGCAGATGTGTTTCGACACTATCAACAACCTATACGGTATAGAAGCCGACAGAAAGATATACAGGCATAAGACTGCAGCCCTTACGGGATTCGGACCTGGAACGGAATGTGAAATGAGCGCAATGACAGAAGCGTCAAATGCAGAGAACGTGCTGATTCTCCGTCAGAAAGACGAACCGACAATGGAAGATTACTATATGCTGAAAATTGACCCGTCGAATGGTGACGTTTACAAATGCAAGGGCTATGAAATCGAACGTCTAGGAAAGGACGGCAAGCACGTAACCTACAAGGGACAGTACGGATACATCAGCGACTTCATTGTTATGAAAGGCCAGCAATTCCTCATCGCAGCTGCAAAGGATGCATCGCTCAACATATACGACATTCAGTCAGGCAAGAAACTCCTCAGCATATATGTTGTTGACGGTGGAAAACTTATTTATGTAACACCAGAACACTACTATATGGCAACTGGCGATGCCATCACAGGTCTTGGCTACTACCACGAAGGAAGAATCTACCCTGCAGAGCAGTTCGATATTAAGTTCAACCGTCCCGACTTGGTTCTTAAGTCACTCGACGTTTTCGACAACGAAATCATCGAAGTTTACAAGTCTGCTTACAAAAAGCGTATCCAGAGACTTGGATTTACCGAAAGTATGCTCAACGGCGAGATGGAACTTCCCGAAATAAAGATTATGAATATGGACGAGATAAAACTCACCACTTCAAAATCTACAATCGATGCCAAACTTTCAATGAAAGACAACAACTATAATCTCAACCGTCTGAACGTTTACGTAAATGATGTGCCTCTATTTGGTACAAATGGTATGAATTTGAGCGACAGATATTCGAGAGAGACTATGGCAAATATTGAAATACCTCTATCAAACGGACGTAACACTATTCAGTTCTCGTGCGTAAACGAAAAAGGTATGGAATCGCTAAAGGAAGAAATCGAAGTCTTCTACGAGCCACAAGGCAAAAAGCAAAAACCTACCCTATACCTCATCTCGTTGGCAGTTGCAAATTACGAACAATCCGAATACAACCTGCGCTACACCATCAACGATGGTCGCGGATTTGTAAAATTGTTCAGCGAAAATGCAACCAATTTCGACCATGTAGTCGTCGATTCTCTCTATAACAGCAACTGTACAAAGCAAAACTTCCTCGCATTGAAGGAAAAACTCATGAATTCGAAGGTTGACGATTATGTATATGTACACATCGCAGGTCACGGTTTGCTTGATGACGATTTGAACTGGTACTTCGCGACACAGAACATCGATTTCTTCGACCCGTCGGTCAACGGCTTGAAATACGAAGATATTGAAGGTTTGCTCGATGGTATTCCCGCTCGTAACAAGATGCTCCTTATGGATGCCTGCCACTCTGGTGAAGTTGACAAGCAGGACGGCGTTGAAATTGCCGACAAAGCAGATGGAGACGACACCCGTGGTGCTGTAACCGTAAGCAAGCGTAAGAAAACAAAGAACAGCCTTGGCAACTCGTTCGAACTTATGCGTCTGCTATTCAGCGACCTTAAGAAAGGAACAGGGACAGTTGTTATCTCAGCAGCATCAGGCGGCGGTTACGCTTTGGAAAACGAATCCATCGAAAATGGTATCTTCACCTACTGCCTGATGGACGCTTTCAAGAAGAACAAGGCCGACAAGAACAAGGACAAGTCCATTTCTGTATCGGAACTGCGTAACTTCATATTCGACGGCGTAAGCAAGATGAGTGAAGGAAAGCAGCAACCGACCTCGCGCCGCGAAAACCTGCAGAACGATTTCAATGTTAAATAATAAATAATCATAAGGGGCTGCAAAAGCAGCCCTTTATTTTATATAGCTATATAATATGAGAAAAATATCTTTGGTTATTACCATCCTGCTATCATTTGCTTGTACAACTTTTGCGCAAAAAAATGCAAAAAACATCCTGCAAAAGGCTGATACGGCAAACCTTTACGGCAATTATTACTTTGCCGCAGGAAATTACGAAGACGCATTAACATATTACATAAATGCAGCCGAACTAGCCCTAAAGGTTGATGATGGCGTAAACCTGCAATATGCAAATGCCGTAAATGGCATTTCTTGCATATTCCTTTTAGCTAACGACCATAAGAATGCATTGGAATACGGCAATCAAGCATTGTTAATTCGGCGGGAATTACTGGGAGACAGCCATCCTGATTACGCTACTTCTCTTTATAACCTCGGTGTTATTTACTACGAGATGGAAGATTACAAGAATGCAATGGAGAATTCTCTTGAG